>NZ_VHLC01000083.1:0-40738 GCF_006547355.1 Myxococcus sp. AB036A
CTCCGCTCCACCAAGGCCACGTGGAGCGGCGCCCGCGCGCTCCTCAGGAGGTGCACGGCCAGCAGCGTGCCGCTGGCGCCTCCCCCCACGATGGCCACATCCCACCACCCCAGTGCTCGCACGCACCCATCGTAGGTCCTGACCTGCTCGCTGGCATCCTCTGGTGGCAGCCGGGTGTCCAAGCGCCGGGACCGGATGCCCGGCCCTCCTCCCTGGGCACGGGCTTGTTCCGTGCTCACACTCCGTCGCACACGCGGGGGAAACACCATGCGCGAGCCCATCATCGACCAGCGTGAGCACGGCGCGGTGGCCCAGGCGCTGCTCGGCTGGCCATTGCCGGAACGGACAGAAGACATCGTCTCCATGGCATGGCTGGTGGAGCGGCTGCGCTCCAGCAGGGTCGACTGGGGACTGCTGGACAAACTGGTGCGCTTCGAGCCCTCGGGCTACACGCGGCAGACGATTGCCCGGACGGCAGCGTGTGAGCTGCTGCTCGTCTCCTGGCTCCCCGGGCAGGCGTCCCGCGTCCATGACCATGGCGGCTCCGGGGGCGCCTCCTGGTTGGTGCGGGGCAGGCTGCGAGAGACGCGCTTCGCGTGGGCGGGGGACCGGCTGGTGCCCGAGGTCATCGCGGGCGCGAGCGAGGGCGACCTCCTGGTGGAGTTCCCGGACACCATCCACCGCATCGACAATGCGTCCCGCCACGGGGCGGTGTCCCTGCACCTCTACGCGCCGCCGATGCAGGGGATGACGCCGTACGACGCGAGCCTGGCGCCGGAGTCGCTCAGGCCACCGCGTCCGCTTGCTGCGGAGCGCGAGGCGCCTGGGCGAAGGCGCCGGCCACGGGCAACGTGACGCGGAAGATGCTGCCCCGCTCCGGGGCGCTCTCCACCGTCAGGGTGCCGCCCAGCGACGTCACGATGCCATGGCACACCGCCAGCCCCAGGCCCGTGCCCACGCCCAGGGGCTTGGTGGTGAAGAACGGGTCGAAGATGCGCTCGCGATGCTCCGGGGAGATGCCGCAGCCAGTGTCGCGTACCTCCACCGCCACCCGTCCGGCCTTCGACTCGCAGGCGACGATGTGGACCTCGTTCTTCTCCACCTCGCCGGGGACGATGGACTGCGCCGCGTTGAGCAGCAGGTTGAGGAACACCTGACCCAGCCGCGCGCCGTTGCCCTGGACCGGCGGCAGGCCCTCACACTCCACCACCAGTCGCGCGCGGTGCCGCAGCTCGTGCATGGCCATCTTCGCCGCCGTGCGCACCACCGAGCCCAGGTCCGACGGACCCGTGCCCACATCCTCCGCGCGTGACAGCGTCTGCAGGTCCCGGACGATGAGGCGGATGCGCTCCGCGCCGTCGCGCGTCTCCGCCAGCGCCTCCAGCACCTCCTGCCGGTCCCGCTCGGACAGGTGCTCCTTCTGCTGCAGCTCCTGGTGGATGTATTCCAGGTTGCTGAGGATGAAGGCCAGCGGGTTGTTGATTTCGTGTCCCACGCCCGCGGCGATGCGGCCCAGCGCAATCAGCCGATCCGCGAACAGCAGCTGCGCCTGGGTGGCGCGCAGCTGCTCCAGGCTGCGGGACAGCTTGACGTTGGCCGCCTCCAGCGCCGCGGTCCGTTCGCGGACCGTCTCCTCCAGCAGCGCCGCCTCCCGTGTGGAGGACCGCGGCGCGCGAAGCCGCACGCCATTCACGGTGGGGCCCTGGAGCGTGTCGAAGGCGCGCCGCAGTGTTCCGCGCCGCTGTGCCACCGCCGACATCAGCATCACCCTCGCTCGCAGCGTCATCACGTCCGGCTCCAGCGGTGTGGTGTCTGTTCGTGGAAAATCCCCGAGTCGCGACAGACCCGCGTAGTCAACACTGTCATGGCGGTCAGGGGCAAGGGACGGAAGGATGGTGACAGCGTGCGCCGCAGGACGGAGGCAGTGTGTTCCATCCGAGCACCCGCTGCATCAGTAGGGGCACGTGCCGCAGTCCGCCTGGCAGCTTCCCGCCACGACGCCGTCACCGCAACGTTCCGTGAGCTGACAGACGCCGTCTCCACAGCGGTGGATGTCGCGTGGCTGCAGACGCGTCGTGAGCGGCTGGAAGGTCCGTCCGTTATACGTGCAGGTTTCGTAATAGGGCGGCTCGCCGGAGGGGGGCGGGTTCTTCCTGTCCGCGTCCTGGTCGACGGGGAGGGCCGCCGTGGCGGCGCGTTGGCAGAGCGACTCGCAGGTGCCCGCGTGGATGATGGGCAGGCAGTCCGCGTGGGTGGGGCTCGAGGGCAGGCCGCAGGCGCGCACGGTGCTTTCGTCCTCGCGCAGGTAGCCGCGGTCCGTGGCGGCGAAGACGCCGGTGCCGTCGAAGAGGTTGCCGAAGAAGCACGCCTCCCGCTCGCTGAACGTCGACAGCTCCTGCTCCGTGTACGGCAGGGCACCGCCCCGCGCGTTGCGGCCCAGCACGGAGATGGCGACGGGAAGCCCGAACTTGTTCACATGGGCCGCCAGGCAGGCTGAGACGATTTCTTCTTCCTGGGCAGTCGCCGGTGCGCCCGTGGCCCAGTTGAGCGCGAGGCCCAGGCCTCCTTCCCAGGTGTACCTCACCCCCGTCACCGGGTTGGTGTACTTGTGCTGCTGATTCTCCTTCGCCGCGCACCGGATGATGTAACGCATGAGTTCATTGGCGCGTGCGGGGTCCTGGTTGAACCAGTTGGAGAATCCAATCGTGGAGAGCCCATTGGTTGATAAGCCATTGGTGGACAGTCCGTTGGTCGAAAGACCATTGGTTGACAAGCCATTGGTCGACAATCCGTTGCCTGATTCGGCCGACCCGTGGGCTTCGCACAGCGTCCACGTATCACCCGCAAGCTCCGCTGGACCACATGCCCCGCCTCCGAATCCCAGCGCCAGCCCCAGCAGCCCTCCGGCGATACGCGGCCGGCGCAGGTATTTCAGGCCGTGATTGATTCGGAATCCAGACAGAAACGCTGGCATGAGACGCATGGCTTTCCCCCGTTTCGGGGAGCGAGCAATTCCTGCTCCCCGGATGCCATCAGTTCCAGCTCCCACGAACTGAAACACTGTCGCTGATGGGTGAAGCCAGTGTGACGGTGTTCAAGCCGTGAGAAAATATGGCCCGGCGGGAATATTCGGGTGGGGGTCTGCCCGGAGACACCTGGTCTGTGTCATGGGCGACGACGTCACGCTCACCTGCTCGCAAGCTGATAACAGATACGTGTTTTCCGTCAGCTAGTCGCTCTCGTCGAACTCCAGTGCGAGCGACGCCGCTGGTGTGAGCGCGAAGCCATCCGCGGTGCGCAGGCGCCAGGTGCCCACGTCGGTGACGGGGCCTCCCACGACTTCCGACTCCGAGGAGTCCCCGCGCGTCTCCGCCTGGCCCAGGTGGACACAGAGGTGGACGCGGGCGTTCACCGGGTCCGCCAGCTTCTGCGCCATGTCCTGGAGCACCCGCAGCGTGCGCTCCGCCTCGCGCAGGTACTCGGTGCGCTCGGCGCTGGGGGCGCCGTGGTCCAGCGGGTGCACGGCCAGCAGGGAGGTGCCGGACTGGAGCGCTAGCAGGAAGCCGCCGCCGCGCAGGCCCTGCTCGAGCCCATCCAGCACGTCCGCGAGCACCGCGTACACGGCGTCGTCATCCTGGGCGGAGGCGGCGAGGACGACCTCGGCGTGGACGGCCAGCGCCAGCCGCGTGCGGCGCGTGGGCTGGACGGGCTCCTCGGCCGCTTCGCTGAGCGCGGCAAGGAAGGCCGTCACGCTGCCGAAGCGGCGGCTGCCGTCCTTCTCCAGGCAGCGCAGCACCACCGCGTCCACCGCCGGGGACACCGCGGCGATGGCGCTGGGCCGGGGCGCGGGCGCCTCCAGGTGCAGCCGCTCCAGCTCCATCCGGTCCTCGCACTGGAAGGGATAGCGGCCGGTGATGAGCTGATGCAGCAGCACGCCCAGCGCGTAGATGTCCGTGTGCGGGCCAATGGGGCCGCCGCGGAACTGTTCGGGCGCCATGGCGTGCGCGGTGCCCAGCCGCTGGCCGGCGATGGTGAGCCCTTCCTGCGAAGGCTCGGCGTGCAGCAGCTTGGCGATGCCGAAGTCCAGCAGCTTCACCCGGGGGCGCTCACCTTCCTCCACGACGAGGATGTTGCTGGCCTTCAAGTCGCGGTGGACGACGCCCGCACGGTGCGCGGCCTCCAGCGCGCCGCAGACGGGCTCCAGGTACGCGAGCGCGCGCGTCGACGACAGCCGCCCGCGCTCCTGCACCACCTGGCTGAGCGTGCGGCCGGTGAGCAGCTCCATGACGTAGTAGGGGCTGCCGTCCGGCATCAGCCCGAAGTCGTATACGTCCACGATGTTGGGGTGGCGAATCTGGTTCACCACGCGCGCCTCGCGCACGAAGCGCTTGAGCATCTCCCCCTGGTCCGCAAGGTGCGGGTGGAGGACCTTCACCGCGGCCCGCCGGCCCAGGATGCGGTGCTCCGCCTCGTACACGCTGCCGTGCCCGCCCGAGGCGAGCAGCGCCTTGAGGACGTACTCCCCGGCCAGCGTGCCCGGGCCTCGCTGCGCACGGGAAGGTTCGCTCTGGGCCCGCTCGGATGCATGCAGGTCCGCTCGGGCCTGGATGCGAAAGGTGCTCTCGGAGTCCGCCGCCATGGGGTGCCTCATCCTTACACCTTTCCCCCAGGAGTCTGCTCTGACGCCGGATTGAATTCCCGCCGCGCCGCGGCATCGGCGTGTGGGCGTTGGCCACCCATCGGGGAGGACGTGGGCGCGTCCCGCGGGGTGTTCGCTGGCGGAAGGTCTGCTGCCCTGGAGTCGGGGGGGATTGGACGGAGGGGCCCTGGCACTGATGGGATTCAGGGGGCGTGACACTTCGCACGGAGAGAGAGCGCGGGGATGGCGGGAGAGCAGGGGCTTCGGGCGAGCGTCGGGGGGCTGCGACATGACGACGTTGGATGAACTCACGACGTGCGCGGGCCTTGCCTTGGCGCCACCGTCCTCCACGGGAGCCTGCCTCATCCTCATCAGCACCACCACGCCGGCAGCCATCGGCAAGGCCTACCGCCTGGACCAGGGCGAGCACATCATCGGCCGCGGTTCCGACGTCACCGTGCGCATCGACGACCACGGGGTGTCGCGCAAGCACGCGCGCGTCGTTCGTGCGGGCGACGGTGCCTGCCACGTCACCGACCTGGACTCCACCAACGGGACGCTGCTCAACGGCGTGCCCGTCAGCACCGCCGAGTTGATGGAGGGGGACCGGCTGCAGATCGGCACCGTCACCGTGTTCCGCTTCTCCAAGCGCGAGGTCCTGGAGCAGCGGGAGGAACAGCTTCGCCAGGCGCTGACCGCCGCGCGTGTGGGTATCTGGGACTGGAACGCGCAGAGCGGCCGGGTGACGTGGAGCGAGCAGGTGGACCGGCTGCTGGGGCTTCCCGTGGGGAAGCTGTCCGGCCGCGCCATGGAGCTGTCGGAGGTGGTGCACCCAGCGGACCTGCCGCGCGTGAGCGAGGTGCTGGGCGCCGCGCTGGAGAAGAAGACGCAGGTGGACGTGGAGTACCGCATCGAGCCGCAGGGGAGCGGCTGGCGGTGGATTTCCTGCAAGGGTGACGTGCTGTGTGATGCCTCGGGCGCGCCGGCGCGGGTGACGGGCACGGTGATGGACATCACCGCGCGCAAGCTGGCCGAGCAGGAGCTGCACCGCCAGTCGCTCATCTTCGAGAGCATCTACGACGGCGTGGTGATTACCGACCTGGGTGGCGGCATCATCGACTGGAACTCCAGTGCCGAGCGCATGTTCGGGCGGCAGAAGTCGGAAGCGCTGGGCCAGACGCTCTTCAGCGTGCTGCACCCGGATGAGCCCGACCGGCTCACCGGCCTGATTCTCACCGCGCTGGACAAGCAGGGGCGCTGGTCCGGAGAGCTGGAGTTCAAGCGCCACGACGGCACCACCTGCTGGTGCGAGTCCGTCGTCGTACCGCTGCGCGACAGCGAGGGGCGCGCCATCGCCAACATCATGGTCCACCGCGACACGACGGAGCGGAAGCAGCTCCAGGCGCACCTGGTGGTGGCGGATCGGCTGGCGTCGGTGGGCACGCTGGGCGCGGGCGTGGCGCACGAAATCAACAACCCGCTGGCCTACATGCTCGTCAACCTGCACCTCATCCGCGAAGGGCTGGAGCGGCTGGAGAGTCAGGCACCCGCGGCGCCCGTGGCGTCGTTGCAGCAGTTGGTGCGTGAGACAGCGGAAGGCGCGGAGCGCATCGCCACCATCGTCCGCGACCTGAAGGTCTTCGCGCGCGGTGAGCAGGAGACGCGGCTGATGCCGGTGGACGTGCGCCGGGCGGTGGAGCTGGCGTGCAAGATGGCGGACAACGTCATCCGCCACCGGGCGCGGCTGGTGACGGAGTTCGAGCCGGTGGCGCCGGTGGAGGCCAGTGAGTCGCGGCTGTGCCAGGTGTTCCTCAACCTGCTGCTCAACGCGGCGCAGGCGATTCCGGAGGAGGGCACGCCGGGCGTGGAGCACGAGATTCGCGTGGTCATCCGCGCCGGAGAGAAGGACCGGGTGGTGGTGGAGGTCCGCGACACGGGCATGGGCATGGGGCAGGAGGTGCTGGGCCGCATCTTCGACCCGTTCTTCACCACCAAGCCGGTGGGCGTGGGCACGGGGCTGGGGCTGTCCATCTGCCACGGCATCATCGAATCCATGGGCGGCGCCATCCAGGCGGAGAGCGAGCCGGGCCGGGGCAGCACCTTCCGCGTGGTGCTGTGCGCCGCCACGCGCGAGCTGGAGGTGTTGCCGCGCCTGTCCGCCACCATGCAGGCCAACGCGCGTGCGCGCATCCTGGTGGTGGATGACGAGCCCAACGTGACGCTGGCGCTCCAGCGCTCGCTGGCCGCGGACCACGAGGTGTCCACCGCGAACAGCGCCCAGGCCGCGCTGCGGCTGGTGAGCGACGGCGGCCGTTTCGACCTCATCCTCTGTGATGTGATGATGCCCGGGATGACGGGCATGGACCTGTACCACGAGCTGGGCCGCTGCGCCCCGGAGCAGGCTGGACGCATGGTGTTCATGACGGGCGGCGCCTTCACGCCGCGCACGGTGTCGTTCCTGCGTGACGTGCCCAACGCCAAGATTGCCAAGCCGCTGGACCTGATGCAGTTGCGCGAGCTCGTGGGCCGCTCCGCCGAGGCGGGGCGATGAGCCACCCGGTGAGTGGCCTCTCTGGAAAGGACCCTTCGGAGGTCGCGCCCGCGCCCTCCCTGTCCCTGGTGACGGAGCGCCCCGCGGCGCTGGAGTTGACGACGCGCGCGCTGGGCATGGGCCTGCTCATTGGTGGGCTGCTGGCCATCACCAATGTGTACATGGGGCTGAAGACGGGCTGGTGGGAGAGCGGCTCCGTCACCGCCGCGGTGCTGGGCTTCAGCGCCCTGGCCTCGGTGTCCCGCAGGCGCGGCGTGCCCTATACGCCGTTGGAGAACAACCTCACGCAGACGGCGGCGGCGGCCGTGGGTGCCATGCCGGCGGCGGCGGGCCTCTTGGGCGCGTTGCCAGCGCTGACGCTGCTGGGCACCTCCGTCCCGGGCTGGGGTGTGGCGGTGTGGAGCGTGGCGCTGGGGGTGTTGGGCGTGCTCGCCGCGCACCTGTTGCGGCGTCGGCTGGTGGCCCAGGAGGCCCTGCCGTTTCCCACCGGCATCGCCACCGCGGAGCTGATTACCGCGATGCACGCGTCCACGGGCGACACGGTCCGCGCGGGCCGTGGACGGCTGCTGGCGGGCGCGGGCGTGGCGGCGGTGGCGGTCACCGCCGCGCGGGATGCGTTCAAATGGCTGCCTGGGATGACGGCGCTGCCCGGCACGCTGGCGGGCCTTCCCGCCGCGTCGCTGACGTGGGGCGTGGGGTGGAGCCCCATGCTGCTGGCCATTGGCATGATGACGGGGCCGCGCCTGGGCCTGAGCATGCTGGCGGGCGCGGTGGTGGCGTGGGGCGTGCTGGCGCCGGGGCTCGCGGGCGCGGGTGTGCTGGCGGACACGCGCTACGAGACGCTCTCCGCCTGGCTCACGTGGCCGGGCGTGGGGCTGATGGTGGGCTCGGCCCTGGCGGCGCTGTTGGCGCAGGCGCGCGACTTCCTGAGCGCGGCGCGTGACGTGAGCAGCTTGGGGCGGGGCGCGGCGGTGCCGTCCTGGGCGCTGGGCGCGGGCCTGGCGGCGTGCGTGCTGGCGGTGGTGGTGGGCTCGGCGCTGTTCGGCCTCAGCGTGCCGTACATGCTGCTGGCGCTGGTGCTGGTGCTGCCCCTGTGCGCGGTGTGCGCGCGCGGCGCCGGCCAGGTGGACGTGTCCCCCGTGACGCAGATGGGGCAGGTGACGCAGGTCATCTTCGGCGCGCTGCTGCCGGGGGCCATGGCGCCCAACGTCGCCGCGGGCGCCGTGGTGTCAGGCGCGGCCGCGCAGACGGGCGTCAGCATGTGGTCGCTCAAGGCGGGGCACCTGCTGGGGGCCTCCGCGCGCCACCAGCTCGCCGCGCAGCTCGTGGGCGTGCTGGCGGGCTCGGTGGTGGGCGTGCCGGTGTACCTGCTGCTGTCCAGGACGCACGGCCTGGGCTCGGAGGCACTGCCCGCGCCCTTCGCCCACCAGTTCCGCGCGGTGGCGGAGGTGGCGGTGCGAGGGCTGGACGGGCTGCCGCCTCACGCGGCGCTGGCGGCCTGCGTGGCCGTGGGCGTGGGCGCGCTGCTCACTTTTGTGTCCCGTGGCCGGGCGGCGCGTTGGCTGCCGCTGCCGGTGGCGTTGGGCATCGGCTTCATCCTGCCGGCCTACTACGCGGTGACGCTGTGCCTGGGCGCGCTGGGACTGGCGGCGGCGCGTTGGCGCTGGCCCCAGGCGGCGGACCGGGACACGTCCACGCTGGCGGCGGGCGCCATCGCGGGCGAGTCGCTGGCGGGCGTGCTCATCGCCGCGCTGATGGCCTTCGGCCTCACGTAGCCGACGAAGACTCGAGCACTTTCTCCAGGGAGCGGCGGATGCGGCCCTCCATGAGGTTGGGCACGTGTCGTGCGCGCTCCAGGGCCTCGCGCAGCACGCGCGCGGCCTCTTCCCGGTCGCCCCGGCGCAGCGCCGCCAGCCCCATCATCTCCAGGACCTCCAGCGGCTCCTGCTCCACGGACACCTGCGCGGAGCGCTCGCGCAGGGACCACCACGCCTCGGGGGCGGCGTCGCGGGTGGCCAGCTCCACCATGGAGAAGAGGACCTCCTCGGACGGGCTCAGCTCCACGCCCGGCGGGCCTTCCGCCATCACGTGCCGTACCTGGGCCAGCACCTCGCGGGCACGGGTGTGCCGGCCCATCCAGGCCAGGGCTCGCGCCTGGAGCAGCAGGGCCCACGGGCGTGACGCCACCTCCGGGTGCCGTCGCTCCAACGCAATGGCGCGAGCGATGTGGGGCGCCGCGGCGTCGGCGTCGCCGGCCTGGTAGTGCAGCTCACCGAGGTTGTGCTCGGCGAAGTACTCCCAGCCCACCATGCCCAGCTCGCGGCCCAGGTGCATGAAGCGCTCCTGGTCCTTCAGCGCCCGCGTCAGCTCCTTGCGCGCCACCCACAAGTTGCGCCGGTTGTTGATGGCGCTGCCCAGGTGGAAGTGGTCACCGCGCTCGGTGCAGGCGGTGATGACCTCGGTGAGCACGTGCTCCGTCTCGTCGATGTCGCCCAGGTTGGGAAGGATGACGGCCAGCAGCAGCTGCGCCACCACCTGCGTCTCATAGCCCGCGTCGCCCAGGCGGCGCGCGCGCTCGGCGGCGGCCTCCAGGGGCATGCGCGCCTCCTGCCACTCACCCTTGCGGAACTGGGCGCGTCCCAGCGCCAGCAGCAGCCGCGCCTGCACGTAGGGTGAGGCCACGGTGGCCGCCAGTTGCTGGGCCTCCAACGCGCGGGCCTCGCTGCGCGTGTAGTCGTTCACCCAGTCCAGCGCCATGGCCTCGTCCAGCAGCAGCTCCACTTCCGTGCGCGTGTGGCCCAGCCGGCGGGCACGCTCGCGGGCCGCGGCGAAGTCCGCCAGCGAGTCGTCATACCGGCCTATGCGGATGCGCATCAGGCCCCGGCCGCGCAGCGCGGTGAGGCAGCGCAGCTCGTCGGTGGGCTCCAGCAGCTCCAGCGCCCGCGTGTACATGGCCTCGGCGTCGAGGAACGCGTGGCGGCCCCGGGCGGACTCGGCCAGGTCGATGGAGAGCGCGGCGGCCTCGTCGCGGCGCCCGGCGGCGGCCGCGTGCAGGGCCAGGCGAGGCAGGCGCTGGCGCTCACCGGCGCCGGCCGCGCTGAGGAAGTAGCGGTAGGCGGCGTGGTGGACGTGCTCGCGCTCGGCGGCGGGCAGGGTGGAGGCCACCGCCTCGCGCAGCAGCTCGTTGCGGAAGCTCAACCCATCGTTGCGGTGGGACACCAGCAGGCCGGAGTCCAGGAGCCGCTTGGTGGCGTGGCCCGCGTCCAGGGGGAAGCCGCCCGCGGCGCCTTCGCGCTCCAGCTCGCGCACCACGCCTTCGGCGGTGGCCGCGGTGAAGTCCGTGCCCAGCATCGCGCACAGGCGCGCGTGTGCGGCCAGTGATGGCGGCAGCGCGCCCAGCTCGCGGTCCGCCAGCCACTCCACCAGCCGCAGCTCGGGCACCTTCTCCAGCCCGTCTGTGACGAGGTACCAGCTCCCTCCCGGCGCGCGCTGGCGCACCAGGCCCTGGCGCTTGAGGCCGCGCACCAGCTCCACCAGGTAGAGGGGGACGTACTGCGCGCGCTCGACGATGCGCTCCACCGCTTGCGCCGGCACGTTCTCCACTGGCTTGAGCAGCAGGCGGCACAGCGACTGCGCCTGGTCGGCCGCCAGCACCGGCAGGGACAACGTGGCCTGCTTCGCGGCGCGAGTGCCCCAGGTGGGACGGCTCTTCTCGAAGCCCGGGCGCGCCAGCACGCACACCCACAACGGGACACTGGCCTCGGCGAGGCAGGCGTACTCCAGCGCGTCCAGCGCCGTCTCCTCCGCGAAGTGCGCGTCGTCCAGGACGAGGCACAGCGGACGCTCGCGGGCATTGGCGGCCAGCAGCTCACCGGCGGCGCGCATGGCCAGCGAGCGAAGCGCACCGGGCGCGGCGGCCCAGCTCTGGAGCTCCGGACCACCGGGCGTGTACCAACCCAGCGTGGCGGCCACGCCGGGCCACAGCTCGGTGCCCAGCGTGGGGCCCAGGCGCTGGAGGATGGCGGCGCGTGTCTGCTGCTCGGTGTCCGTGTCGTCGCGCTCGAAGGCGTTGAGGGCGCACCGCAGCAGCGTGCGCAGGGTGCCGTCGGGGTCGCCCTGCACCGGCTCCCGGGAGCGCGAGCTGTACACCCGCGCGTGGGGCAGCAGCAGTTGCAGACGGCGGGCGAGGGTTGCGGCCAGGTGGCTCTTGCCCAGGCCGCGCTCGCTCAAGACGGTGACGATGGTGGGCGTGGCGCCGCCCACCGCGGAGCGTGCGCTCTCCAGCAGCTCGGCCAGCTCCGCCTCGCGGCCCACCAGCACCTCGCTGCCGAGCTGGAGGACGGTGATGTCCGGACGAGGCGCGGCGCCCGGCGGCGCGGGGCGCAACAGGCCCCGCAGCTCCGGCACCTCCATGCAGGGCACCTCGGGCACGGCCTCGGCGGCGGCGGGAGACAGCAGGAGGCCATGGGCCTCGGGCCCGCTGGGATAGCGGTCCTCGCGGGACAGGATGGCGCCCAGGTAGCGCGGCGCGCCGGTGGGGCGGCGCTGCACGGTGACGGCGGACACGTCCACGAGGCCGTTGGCCGACAGGCCCCGCTCCGCCAATCCTTCCGCGGCGCGCATGGCGCGGCGCACCGGGTTCTCTCCCGCGTCCGGGTCGAAGACGGCGGCGATGCGCTGGGCGTCGGAGAAGGCGAGGTGGCCGCCATAGGAGGCCAGGGCCTTCTGGAGCGACACGGGGTTGGCGCGCGAGGTGAGGAACAGGATGGCGACGGAGCGGCGCACCTGCGCGGGGCGCGGCTCGCCCGGCGCCGCGGGCCGAGGCGTCGCGGGCTCGGTGGCGCGGTGGGCGTGCTCGAAGGCCTCGCGCAGCGCGCTGCCCAGCGCGGCGGCGTTCTCCGGACGGCGGGCGGGCTCCTTCGCCAGACAGCGCAGCACCACCTCCTCCACCGCGGGCGGCACGGGCGCGAAGTCGGACGGGGGCGGCGGGCGCAGCGACAGGTGGGCCTGGAGCACGTCCGGAGTGGGACCGAAGAAGGGCGGCCGTCCGGTGAGCATCTCGTAGAGGAGGACGCCCAGCGCGTACACGTCCGTGCGCGTGGAGATGTCCGCGTTGCCCGCACATTGCTCGGGAGCCATGTACTCCGCGGTGCCGGCGAAGCCAGACGCGTCACTGGGCGTGGAGGCATCGCTGGGCTGCGAGGCGCTCTCCGTGGTGGCGCCCCGCACCAGGCCGAAGTCGAAGACGCGCACGCGGCCCGTCGCTTCGTCGACGAAGAGGTGCTCCGGCTTGAGGTCGCAATGGGCGAGCCCGTGTGCGTGGACCTGGGCCACCGTGTCCACCACGGCTAGCGCGCGAGGCGCCAGCTCGTCGGGGGGCAGCGGTCCCGCGGCGCGAGCCAGCCGGTCCGCCAGGGTGGGAAGCGGCACGTACTCCATGGCCAGGAAGCGCGCGCCACCCGTCAGGGCGCCCGCCTCGTAGAGCGCGGGCACCGTGGGCGGCCCGAGCACGCGCAGGGCCTCTGACTCACGGGCGAGCTGGGCGCGGCCCAACCAGTTGCTCCCACGGGCCACCTTGATGGCCACGCGCAGACCGTCCGCTTCGCGCTGGGCGCCCAGCAGCACGCCGAAGCCTCCTCGCGCGAAGACGCCGTCCACCTGGTAGCCCGGAACAGCGGGCACAGGGGACGGCGAGGGCGTGTCTCCCTGAGGAGGCGGTCCTGGCGGGCACGGCGCATGAGAGCCTTCCCAGCGCCGTCCGCATGTCTGGCATCGCGGCACGGAGGGGACTCTACGTCAGGTGTCCTCCGGTTTCAGAACCCCCGGGGTCGTCTACGTACCATCCCGGGGGTCCACAGTTTCCCACCACCGTGTTCAGCGCTCCGGGACTTCCACCGCGCGCAGCAGCGTGGACTCCGAACCCGGCATGCGCACGCGCAGGAGCAGCGCGGCGCCGGGCTTCGCGGCCGTCAGTGCCTGGGCGGCGTCCGACGCGCTGGCGATTTTGTGGTCGCCCACCTGGACCAGCACCATGCCCGGCACCAGTCCCCCGCGCTCGGCGGGGCTGCCCGGCTCCACGGCGACCACCTGCGCGCCGCCGTCCCGCGTGTCCGAAAGCTGCACGCCCAGCCGCCTCGGCGCGGAGGCGGACGCGTTGCGCGGAAGCACCTCTTGCTCGCCATTCTGCGCGGGCCGCGTGCCCAGGGTGACGTCCAGCGACTGCGCCTTGCCACCGCGCAGCAGGTCCACCTTCACGCGGCTGTCGGGCTGGAGCAGGGCCACGGCGCGCGTCAGCCCGCCCGCGGAGTCCACCGGCTTGCCGTTGACGGAGGTGATGACGTCCTCCTCGCGCAGACCGGCGCGCTCGCCCGGGCTGCCGCGGTTGACGCCCGCCACCACCGCGCCCTTCATCGCTTCCAGGCCCAGCGCCCGCGCCAGGTCCGGCGTGAGGTCCTGTACGGCCAGGCCCAGCCAGCCGCGACGCACCACGCCCGTCTCCTTGAGCTGCGGCAACAGCGCCTGGATGAGCTTGCTGGGCACCGCGAAGCCGATGCCCGTGGCGCCGCCGACGATGGCGGTGTTCATGCCCACCACCTCACCCTGCATGTTGAAGAGCGGCCCGCCAGAGTTGCCGGGGTTGATGGCGGCGTCCGTCTGGAGGAATTCGTCATAGGGGCCCGCCTGGATGTCGCGGGCCCGCGCGGAGAGGATGCCCGCGCTCACGCTGGACGCCAGGCCGAAGGGATTGCCAATGGCCATGACGGCGTCGCCCACGCGCAGCGCGTCCGAGTCCCCCAGCGGCACCGCCGGCAGGTTGCCCGGCGCCCCCTTCAGCTTCAGCAGGGCCACGTCGGTGAGCGGATCGCGGCCCATCACCTCCGCGTCGAAGGCACGCCCGTCATCCAGCTTCACGCGCACCTGGTCGGCGTCCTCCACCACGTGGTTGTTGGTGAGGACGATGCCGGAGGCGTCGATGATGAAGCCGGAGCCCGCGCCCTGTCGTGCCGGGCCGTTGCCTTCGCCGCCGAACCCGGGCGGCAGGCCGAAGCGCTCCGCGATGCCGGGTGGCAGGCGCTGCATGGCGGCTGACCTGCGGGGCCGCGCGCGCACCTCCACGTTGACCACCGCGCCCTTCACCGCGTCCACCAGCGGCGCCAGCGAGGTGATGCCGCCCTGGCTTCCGGCCACGGCCGGATTGAAGAGCGCCTTCTGGATGGGCGGCGCCGCCTGCGACGGAACAGCGGCGGCGACGTGGGCGGTGGGAGCGGGCGACGCCGCGGACGCGGAGCCAATGGCTTGGCCACAGGCGCCAAGCGTGGCGGCGGGAAGAAGGACCAGCGCACTGAGGAAGCGGCGGGAGGGGAGCGAGCAGGCCATCGTTCGTTCTCCAATCGAGAGGGAAAATGCCGGTCCAGGCGAGGGGCCTGCGCGAGAAAGGTCCCACCTTGGAGGGGTGGAAGGTGATGCCCTGCGGCCGACTGTCCCCCGACGTCAGCAGCGGTCATCGCCATGGGGTTTCTTGCGTGAGCCCCGCGCCCGAACCGATGTTGGGATGCATTGCAGTTGGCGGGCCAACGCTCCTCGCCCTCGGAATGCCTCGGAGCCACGGTCCGTGCGTGCCCCAGGTGCCCCATCATCCCGGGGCAAACTGCCCCGGCTTGGGGCATTTCTCCCCGGGGCAACGTGCCCCGCCCCCGTTTCTGGGGCGCCAGCGGGCCATACAGCGGGTGTGGAACCTGTCAGGAGCGTCCCGCCCCCAGGCCGGCGCGCTGTCCGGGTGTGCCGCGCCGGTCCCAGAAGCGGAGCGCCTCCTTATATGGGCGACAGGGATGGGGCTCCTGGCGGCCCAGGCATGGGGGGCGAGCGGGCCCTCGCGGGTCGGCTGGCGGGCGGGCAGGGGCCAACGCTCCGGGGCCACGGCGTGGCACGGCGGATGCTCATGCGTTGGGCGCCCGGCGCCGCCCCGTCCCGAAGCGAGGGAGGGGCCCAGGTGCCGGGCGTGCCCACCACACCACAAGGAGCAGCCATTGATGGGGCCAGACGAATTCACGGCGGTCAGCGACGAGGTGCGGGAGTGGCCGCTGTCGACGCGTGAGTGGGTGTCGCGCCGCAGCGCTCCGCGAATCCTCCTGGGGGAGGATCAACCCGAGATGCGCAGCCTGTTGCGGCGGGCGCTGTCCCGGCGCGGGTATGACGTCGTGGAGGCACCGGACGGCCCGGGGCTGGTCAAGGCGCTGGTGGACGGACTGCTCGCGCAGCAGACGCAGGTCCCCGACCTCATCGTCACCGACGTGCGCATGCCCGGCTTCTCGGGCATCGAGGTGCTGGCCCGCCTGCGCCGCGAGGGCTGGACGACGCCCGTCATCCTCATCACCGCCTTCGGCGATGCGCAGCTCCACCAGGAAGCGGAGCTGCTCGGCGCGGCGCGCGTGCTCAACAAGCCCTTCGCCATGGAGGATTTGTGCGAGGCGGTGGAGATGCTGGTACCGCCGCCGCGCTGAGGCTTCACGGCGCGCGTGCCCTGACTGTTCGCCCAGTGTCGCGGGCCCGGCGAGAAATCCGATGGACGCGGTGGGGCGGGTGCTTGCACCCTGACGGGCCTGGGTCCAGGCTCGCGCGGGGCGGTGGGCGTCGCACGAACCGCTTCACTCGAGGCGTCTCATGCGGATTCCATCCTCGCTGCTGTCCTTGCTCGCGCTGGGCGCGGCGTGCCATTGCAGCCCCACGAACCGGCCGGTGCCGGATGCGGGAGGCAGCGTGCAGGAACCCGTGCGGCGCGTGGCGCACATCATCCGTGAGTATCCCCACGCGACGAATGCCTTCACCCAGGGACTGGTGTTCCACCAGGGGCACCTCTTCGAGAGCACCGGGCACCAGGGGACGCTGCGGCAGTTGTCGCTGGAGAGCGCGCAGCCGGTGTGGATGGAGCGCCTGGGGAACATCTTCGCGGAGGGCCTGGCCAGCGATGGTGAGCGCCTGTACCAGCTCACCTGGACCGAAGGCGTGCTCTTCACCTGGAGCGGCATGCCGCCACAGCGCGAGCGGACCACGCGCTACTCGGGGGAGGGCTGGGGCCTCTGCTACTGGAACGGGAAGCTGGTGCGCAGCGATGGCGGCACCATGCTCACCTTCCACGAGCCCGACGGCTTCGCCCTGGTGGGCGCGGTGCAGGTGAAGCTGCGCGGCCAGCCCGTGGAGCTCATCAACGAGCTGGAGTGCGCCAACGGCGTCATCTACGCCAACATCTGGCACAGCTCGGACGTGCTGGAAATCGACCCCGCCACGGGCACGGTGGTGGGCGTCATCGACGCGTCGGCGCTGACGCGCGCGGTGGCGGGGCAGGTGACCAACCCGGAGGCGGTGCTCAACGGCATCGCCGTGGAGCCGGGCTCGGGCCGCATCTTCATGACAGGCAAGCTGTGGCCCCGCCTCTTCGAGGTGCGTCTGGACGTGGTGGACTGACGTCAGGCCTTGCGCGTGTCGTCGTCGCGCTCCAGCTTGCGGTACAGCGTCTTGCGGTCCACCCCGAGGATGCGCGCCGCCAGCGTGCGGCTTCCGCCCACCGCCTCCAGAACGCGGTGGATGTAGCGCCGCTCCAGTTGCTCCAGCGTCACCAGCTCCGAGGCGTCCTGCGTCTCCGGCACCACGCGCGGCTGGCTGTAGTTGCGGACGCGCTCGGGCAGGTCGTCCACGGTGATTTCCTCGAAGGAGGTGAGCGCCACCGCGCGCTCCAGGCAGTTCTGCAGCTCGCGCACGTTGCCCGGCCAGCCGTAGGCGAGCAGCCGCTGGGCCGCCGCGGGGGACAGGCCCAGCACCCGCTTCCCGGTGCGCGAGGCGAACTGCTCGATGAAGCGCTGGGACAGGGCCAGCACGTCGTTGCCGCGCGCGCGCAGCGGCGGCAGCTCCACGCCGATGACGTTGAGCCGGTAGTAGAGGTCCTCGCGGAAGCGGTCCTCCTCCACGGCCAGCTCCAGGTCGCGGTTGGTGGCGGCGACGATGCGCGCGTCGAAGGGCAGCTCCGTGTCGCCGCCCACCGGGCGCACCGTGCGCTCCTGCAGGGCGCGCAGCAGCTTGGGCTGGAGGGTGAGGGGCAACTCGCCCACCTCGTCCAGGAAGAGGGTGCCGCCATTGGCCTGGACGAACAGGCCGGTGCGGGCGGCCTTGGCGTCGGTGAAGGCGCCCTTGGCGTGGCCGAACAGCTCGCTCTCCAACAGGGCCTCCGGCATGGCCGCGCAGTTGATGGCGACGAAGGGCCCGTCCTTGCGGCGCCCGCGCGTGTGGACGGCCCGGGCCGCCACCTCCTTGCCGGTGCCGCTCTCGCCGGTAATCAGCACCGTGGAGTCCAGGTCCGCCACGCGGTCGATGAGCGCGTAGGCCTGCTTCATGGCGGGGCTCTCACCCACCACGGTGCCGCTGTCCTCGCGCCGGCCCAGCTCCTGGCGCAGCCTGCGCACCTCTTCACGCAGGGCGCGGTGCTGCACGGCGCGCTCCAGCACCAGCACCAGCGCGTCCACGTCGATGGGCTTGGTGACGAAGTCGTACGCGCCGGCGCGGATGGCGGCCACCGCCGTCTCCAGGCTGCCGAAGGCCGTCACCACCACCACGGGGATGTCCGGGCGGTTGAGGGCGATGCGCTCGCACAGCGCCAGCCCGTCCATGCCGGGCATGCGCAGGTCGGTGAGCACCACGTCGAAGTCCTCGGCGGCCAGCCGCACCAGGGCCTCGTCCGCTGACGGGAGCGCCACGGGCGTGAAGCCCCGGCGCGTGAGCCCCTTCTCCAACATCGCGCGCATCTCGCGCTCGTCCTCGACGACTAGGACGCGGCCTGGCATGTGTCTTCACCCCTTGGCAGGTAGATGGAGAAGCAGCTACCGCGTCCGGGCTCGCTGCGCACGGCAATCCAGCCGCCATGCTCCAGCATGAGCCCATAGGAGACAGACAGGCCCAGTCCGGTGCCCTCTCCCACGTCCTTGGTGGTGAAGAAGGGCTCGAAGAGGTGGGACAGCACGTCCTCGGGAATTCCCTGGCCCTCGTCCTCCACGTCCAGGCGCACGAAGTCCGCCTCGGGTCCGCCCACGTCCGGGGGCGGGGTGCTCCGGGTGTGGGCCGCGCGCACGCGCACCGTGCCCGGCTGCTTCATGGCCTGCACGCCGTTCATCACCAGGTTGGTGAGCACCTGCTGCACCTGGCCCGCGTCCACTTCCACCGTGAGTCCCGCGGGGATGGCCGTCTCCAGCGTGACGCTGTTTCGCGCCGCCATGGAGCGCAGCAGCGACAGGGTGCGTTCGACCAGGCCCTGCACGTCTTCTGGCGCGCGGTGCGGCTTCCTCCGCCGCGCGAAGTCGAGGAGCTGACGGATGATGGCCGTCATGTGCTGGGCCTGCTGCGAGATGATTTGCGCGCACTCGCCCACTTCCTCGCCCTCCGCCTCGCCGGAGGAGATCATCTTCGCCCGGCCCATGACGACGTTGAGCGGGGTGCCCAGCTCATGCGCCACGCCGGAGGCCAGCTTGCCCACGGTGGTGAGCCGGTCCGCGTGACGCAGGTGGTCCACGGCGGACAGGCGCGCGGCCGTCTCCGTGGCGAGGCGCGAGCGCGTCTCCTCCAGTTGCTCGCCCATGCGGTTCATGGCGCCGGCCAGGGTGGTGAGCTCGTCGCCGCGGCGCTGCGGGAGCGGCACGCGGGCGGTGAGGTCGCCCTCGCCGATGCGGTGGGCCAGGGACACGAGCTGGTCCACCGGCTCGCCCACCAGCCGGCGGCCCATGGCCATGGCGGCCACGATGAAGCCGATGGCCATGGCGGCGGTGGCGGCGAAGGTGCCCATGACCACGGTGTTGACGTACTTCTGCTGTTCGCCCAGCGACTCGGTGATTTCGATGGCGCCCAGCCGGTTGCCGATGAGCACCGGCGTGTACGAATGAAGCAGGCCGGGGTCCACGGCGGGGTCCACCATGGAGCCGTCCTTGCCCTGGAGCAGGGTCGAGAGCAGGCGCGGCGGGAAGCCGGTGAGGGCCGGGGTGCCGGGGCCGCCATCGAGCCACACCCAGCGCAGGTGGACCTGCTCCTGGAAGCGGTTGGCCTGGTGGAGCAGGGTGAGCGCCTCGCGCTCCCCGGCGAGCTGCCACGCCTTGCCGATGGAGCCAGCGAGCGTGTGGCCGAGCAACCGGTGGTCATGCTGCATGTCCAGGGCGGAGCGCTCGAGCTCGCGGCGGACCTGGACGTACTGCAAGCCCGCCATGACGGCGATGGCGAGCAGGACGAGGGCGAGGGTGAACTTGCGGGCGAGTCTCACGGGCGGTTCGAAAGAGGCTGCTCCGGTCCGTGCGCCTCGAGGGGGAGGGAGCGCACGGACCGGAGGTGGGTTCTCACAACGTACCGCGAGTGCTGCAACAAGGAAGGCGGCGTTTGCCGCACGAGCCCTCGCCGGCTGTCGGGACGGGCGGGACGTACTTCCTTGGGCCCACGCAAAGCATCCGCTGTGCCAACGGAGGCGGGGCGGTGCCTCACTCGGGGACGCGGGTGCCGTGTCCCACCCTGGGCGGGGCAGATTGCCCCGGAGAGGGGCAGGATGCCCCGGTGGTGCCCCTTTCTAGAAACCCACTATCTCGAAGTCGGAGGGAGCATCGACGTGGAAGGCGAAGTCCACGGTGCGCTTCTCGCCCGGGGCCAGCGGCACCTTCCATGTCGCGATGCCGTCGCTGGATTGGAGCGTGTAGCCAGCGGTCGTCTCGGGCTCCAACTCCACCTTCACGTCCTCCAGCTCGGACACCGGGAAGTGGTCGGAGAGTTCTACTTCCTCTGGCTGTGCGCGGAGGTTGTTCAGCGTGAACTGGTAGGCGTACCGGAAGCGCTGCGTGTCCTTGAACAGGCCCTTGTGCTCCTGGGCTTCCTCCACCACGCGGCGGTCCACGCGCAGGCCTTCGTTGACACCGAAGGTCAGCTCAAAGGGGGCGCCTTGGGCCACGTGCTCCAGTGACTGGCGCCCGATGAAGCCCGTCTCCCGATAGAGGTCCACGTCGCCCGGCAGCAGCGGGAAGGGGGCGGCGTTGGTCAAACGGGCCACCTGGAAGACGACGGGGTGCATCTTGGGAATGGCGCGCCAGGTGAATGCTGCCTTGAGACGGGTCCGCCCCACCTGGACCCGTACGGCACTGCCATCGCTGGGGATGCTTACAGGAGCCTGTGCCACGAGTTTCACGGACAGGCCCTGCGGCACGGCTTTGAGTCCCTTCGAGGCCGTGACCGTCGCGGTGCCGCCAGCGTGGGCGCGCTGTGACTTCTCGTCGCGGCGCACGAGCACCTGACGCAACTTCGGCCGTTCTTCCGCCAAGACATACAAGGGTTGGATTTCCGGAAGGGTGGCGTCCCGCTGCGGCTCCGCGGTGGAGAGCACCAGCTTCGCGTCTCGCCAGTCCTCTCCGGTGGATTGGCGCACCGTGGCCAGTGCCGTCAGCTCCACGGCCCGGGTGTTGTGGTTCGCGCGGGCTTCATAAGCGGGCGTCCAACTGGCGTTGCCCACCAGGTACGTCAACTCCACGCGGACCCGGGTGCCTTCGGGACAGGACAGGCGCACCTCGACATGGCGCTCCTTTTGTTCAGAGGAGGTTCGGAGACTCTCCAGCATGGCGTCCACCTCGGCGAGTTGCTGCTTCATCACGCGCTGTTTGGCCCGGGCGTCGAGGTCCTCGGTCATTGCGCGCTGCCTCACGGCCATGGCCGAATCGAAGGCCGCCGCCCATCCTCGCGTGTCCGGCTTCGCGTTCGTCACCGCATGGGTGACGCGGTCTACTGCGACGTCCGTATAGCCACTGGCGAGCGCCCGGAGGTCCGCCGCGCGCGCCGCCGCGTCGCTCAGGACGGCCTGCTCACGCAGCAGTGTGTCCCGGCGCGCCTCCAGCCGGGTTCGTTCTTCACGATGCGCTTTTTCTTGCGTGTGCTCTTCGCTGATGAGCCCTTCCACCATGGCGCCGTCGGCGCGAGCTCGAAAGCTGTCTGCCACGGCGGAAGAAGGGACGGCTTCGAATCGGATACGGCTGGGGCCTGTGCACGTCACGGTCTCTTCTCGAGTGACCTGTGCACGGTCTGGATACACCACGACAGTGGACACCTTGGCGGACGCGACGAGCGCCCACAGCGTCAGGGACAGGGCAGGCATGGTTCGGTCCTCGGGCTAGTTCTTCTGGTACAGATGCCAGCCCTTGGGGCGGCTCAGGGTGTATTGGAAGGAGACGGTGGACTTGCCCGACGGTGGCACCACCACGTGCCACTGGAGCTTGCCTGTTGCCTTGTCTGGCTGTGCGGAAGGCTCGGCGCGGACCAGGGCTACGCCCACCTTGCCGTCGGTGTTGAGCGGCAGTTGGTCCACCACACTCACGGCCAGGGGGAAGGGATAGGGATTGGGGACCTCGATGGTGACTTCGTAGGTGCCCACCTCTTCCTTGGAGATGAAGCCCTTCTCAGCCTCGACCAGCCGCACGTTCCGGGCGCTGCGCACCGCTCGATCGATGCCCAGCGGCAAGGTGAAGGACTCGCCGGGAACGAGGGTGGCCAAGGTCGCAGTGCCGGCTGGGTCCGTACCGACGAAGAGCGACGCATGGCCTCCCGGGAGCACGCTCCGGGATGGGCCCTGAAGAGTTGCGACAAGGTACGCGTCCTGCGAGAGCGCGGGGAATACCTTGCGCTCCACCTGCACTGGCCAGGACTCGGAAACCAGGGGGATGCTGCGTTCACCCTTGCGACTGAAGAGCGTCTCACGGTGCTGTGAGGTGAAGGTGAGGCTGTATCCCCCTGCGGCGGCGACCGGTGACCCATCGGCGAACGCGGGGGAACTCCAGCCAAGCGGTGGATTCACTCCCACGGTTCGCAGGTAGCTGCCGTCCTTGTCGCGTCTGAGTGCGATTCGCTTGATGAACTCTTGATCGACGTTGACGCCCATGCTCGCGGAACCGACGCCGATTGTGGGGGGCGCGCCAACGATCTCGCGGACCTCTGTGATGCCTCCGGGCAGAATCTCCGCGTTGACACGAATCGTGCGGTTCAGCCGGAGTTGGACGTCACTGCGGGCATACGGCTGATAACCTTCCCGCTCGAACCGTAGGGTGTAGAGACCAGGGGGGAGGTTGGGGAGGCGGTACGTACCATGCGCGTCAGTCACGGCCAGGTGTGCTGAATCGCTTGAGGTCGAGGTCGCGGTGACGACCACGTCGGGCAGCGGCTGACGGGCTTGGGCGTCCACGATTGAACCCAAGATGGTGCTTGATCCCGCGGCCACATGTTGCGCGGTGGCTTGGTGATTCGAGGGCACCGGTTGTTCCGCGGAACTCGGCTGTCCGGCGAGCCTCCTCAGTTGAGCACGCAGTGCCACCTCGGCGGAGTCCGTGGCCTGGGGGAGGGCGTTGGGTGTGGATGGAGCGGGCCGGCTGGACTCCTTGTAGGGCTTGGGCGTGGGGATGAACCGCTCCCGGAGGCCCAGCTTCCAGGTTCTCAGCTCGGGCATTTCCGAGGCGTTGGCGGGCAGTGCGGTGCTGAGCGTGAGACGGGCGCCCTCCCAGTCCTCCCCTGTCTCCTGGCTCACGCGGCCGTAAAAGGCCATCTGCATTCGCTGCGTCTCGGGCTGGAACTGCAGCTCATATCGGGGATACCAACGGGCCCCGGTGGTGAGGTACGTCAACGCCACCTTCGTGGTGCGTTTCCCCGTGAGCGTAGCGGTCACTTCGACACCGGGCTCACCAAACGTCTGGCCCAACGCCGTGGCGCGCTCCTTGTGCTGCTGCTGTTCCTTCTGGAGCGTCGCGGATTGCGCCTCCAGCTCTCGCATCCGGGCCTCCATCCGGGCCACGTTGTCCACGAGGAAGGACACCGCGGCGTTCCAGGTGGTGGGCGGAGTCTGGGCGCGCGCGGCTTCGCTGTCGGACCGTGCCGAGGGACGAACCCGCCGGAGCGCTTCAATCTGCGCATGGTGGACGTTTCGTTCAGCCGTGATGCGAGCGAGCGCCGCGTCGATTTCCTCCAGGCGCGCGATGAGCTTTCGGGCTTCGTCGTGAGAGAAGGCCTCCCCCTTCACGGTGCGCACGTCGACGTGGGACACCTCCGCGCCCTCGGCTTCGACGCGGATGGAGTCGGTGTCCACGTTCTGGGGCAGCCGGGGAAACGTCACCCGCCGCGAGCCGGACACCGTGAGGCTGCCGGAGCGAACCACTTGCGCCTGGTCACTGTAGACAGTGACTGACGTGACGGGGGCGTCGAGCGACGCCCCCAGCACGCCCACTGCCATCAACCCGAGTTCGAGGATGAGCATGCGTCCATGCTGGCGACGGACGCATGGACAATCACGTCATGGTTCCCGCACGAAATCCTCACGGAGGAACCGGCGCCGGAGCGTGCGCGTGACCTCCGCGTCCCACCGGGCGGAGAACACCTCCACGAAGGTGCGTCGGAAGCGCAGCGCGCACGCCAGACACAGCAGCGTGGTGGCCAGCCCGATGACGGCGTTCTGCCAGGAGGCGAGGTTCCACTGCCCCTCCCAGAACCACTCCCGCATGCTCGTGGGCCAGTAGTAGTAGATGGGCCAGCCCGGGCCGCTGCCCGCGAGGTCGCAGAGCAGGTGCAGGTGAAAGGTGAACAGGGACAGGGCCGCCACCCGCAGCCGCTGCCGCGCCAGCGCCGCGCAGGCCACCGCCGTGACGATGGCACCCACGTAGCCATGGAAGATGACGTGGTGATAGCGGAAGTAATACGCCTCGCCCGCGAGCAGCGTGAGTCCATCCAGGTCCGGCGCCAGTCCCGCGCAGGTGACGAGGATGCGGTCCCTGCGCTCCTTCAGACCCTGCGCCGCGAGCCAGGCCAGCTCGGCATGGACAATGGGATTCATGCCCGCAGCCTATGCCGCTGCCTGGCCTCATTTCACCTCACCCGACCACGGGTGCGCGCCGGGGCGTGCCGAGCAGCTCCAACGTGCGCATCGCCACGTCCACCAGGGAGGAGGCACACGGGTGGCAGCCTCCACCGCAGCAGCCCGGCCAGTCACCCTCCGGGTCGCGAAGGAGGGGATACACGCAACCCCGCAGCGAGTCCGGCAAGCCGACCTCCTCGCACGCGCGGCGCAGGGCCGTCTGCACAGCGGCGTCCTTCACATCCAGCACGGCCTGTTCATAACGCCCGGGCCAGCAGGCGCCAGCCCACGGTGCGGAGCGCGCCCTTTCTGATTGCCTAAAATCATTAGGAGCCTTACGAGGCCTGTGCCGTGCCTACTCGACCTCCCACTTCCCCGACGCCCGCGGCGATGCCGCGCTACGAGCGGCTCCAGCGCCTGGCGCTGCGCTTCCCCGAGCTCGACGCCAGCGCCATCGAGACGTGCATCACGTTGCTGCGGGCCTCGCACGACTTGTCGGGGGCCTATGAGGCGCACCTGGGCCGTCACGGGCTGTCGATGGGGCGCTTCATGGTGCTGGTCCGACTGCTCACCACCGAGGACGACGACGTGGAGCGCGTGAGTGGGCTCACGCCCGCGGACCTCGCGGAGAGCTCTGGCGTCAGCCGGGCCACGATGACGGGGCTGCTGGACACGTTGGAGAAGGATGCCCTCATCTCCCGCGAGGACCATCCGGAGGACCGCCGCATGTATACGGTGCGCCTCACGCCCAAGGCCCGGCAACTCATCGAGAGCGTGTTGCCGGACCACTACCGGCGGATTGCCGCGCTGATGGCGCCCTTGAGTGAAGACGAGCGCACCACGCTGCGGACGTTGCTGGCCAAGGTCACCTCAGGGCTCCCCCTGCTCAAGGAGCCCTGACTCGCGACCTTGCCGCGCGGGGCCTGCCGTATCACCGACACGCCCCGCGATGCCGAGGCCGCTCAGCGCTTCGCGTGGGCGCGAGCCTGTGCTGGCTTGCGGCGGCGGGCGAACACCGCGGCGAAGGAGAGCAGGCCCACCGCGGCGGTGATGGGCCCGCCCGCCGTTCCGCCGCCGGAGGCATTGCAGCCCCGCGCCCCGTCGGCGCCCAGCGGACTCTCCCTGGAGAGGATGTCCTCGGGGGTGGTGACGCCCCAGCGGGTCTGCGGCTGCGTGTCGGGCGTCCGGACGATGGGCACGTCGGGGCGCTCCTCGGACGGCGCGTCCTCACCTGGCTGTTCCGGCGCGGGAGTGGTGGGCTCCGGTGCGGGGGGCTCGGGGGCCGGCTCCGGCGTCGTCGGCGGCGGCATGACCTCCTCCAGCGTCGAGGCCATGGTGAAACCGTCGTGGTACACGCTGGCCTCGGGACGGATGGCGTCATCGCGGTACAGGCCCAGCTTCAGGTAGTTCATCTCCTTGCCGAACTGCGTCGCGACGTAGGTCTTCGGCACGACGACCTCGTTGTTGTGCCAGAGCTGGACGAAGCCCGTCTTCGCATTGGGCGACCACTTCACCTGCAACACGAAGTCGCTCCAGTCACCGCGCTTGAGCGGGGCCGTCCACAGCACCTTGCCCTTCGCGCCGCCCACGCGCATGTGCATCGCTTCGCCGCGCACGTAGAACTCCAGCGGCGGTGAGCCGCAGCAGCCCTCCTGGTGCCACTGCGCGAAGACCTGCCAGCTGTCATCGAGCGGGTAGTTGGTGGGGAAGAGGGTGCTCCACTTGTAGTACCAGGTGGAGTCCGTCTTCTCCTGGCTGATGTAGAGCAGTTCATTGCGGTTGCCGCTGGCGTTGATGGGGTCATCGCCCTGGCGCACCGTGGCCTTCAGCGCATAGCGGCCCTCGCGGACCACATCCGTCACCACCTGGAGACGGCTGTTGGAGACGCTCTGACTGCGCGTCCACTGCGAGGTATTGCCCGTCTCGAAGTCGCCTTTCCACGCCACGTCCGCGGAGGCGAACGAGGGAATCAGAGACACCAGGGCGGCGAGTCGAAGCAGCTGCGTCAAGCGAGGTCCTTTCGTTCCAGGTTGGCGCAGTGGGACACTCAGGCGGACGTGCTACTTCCCGCTCGTGCCCTCTCGTAGAACCCTCGGGCGGACGTGGCTCCGCCGCCTCACGCGGAGGGCTGCCTGACGGGCGGGCCCCTGGCGTCATGCTGGCTTTTTCCTCCGCGGAGACAGTGATTCCGGAGGGATGCGAGGAGGACCTGCACTCAAGGTTTTCGGCGCAAGCCGTCTCCAGGTCAGGCCGCCTGGTTCACGGCCTGACCACCTGGCGAATCGTGGGCGGGCAGTCGGGGAGGTGGGTTGGAAAAAGCGGGAGAAATGCCGCGGGTGGCGATGAGCCAGGCGTCTGTTTCTGGTTGCCCAGCCTCCTCCAGAAGTCGGTGGGGAACGGTGGATGGTGTACAACGCGGTAGTTGGGCGACTGCTTGGGGGATGGCGCCCGAGGGGGCAGTATGTTGAAGCCGGCGTACGACAAAGTCCTGGTCCTGGCGCTGGCCACGCCCGTCTTGGTGTTGACCGTCCTTCTTGCCCGCACGCCCTCCAAGGGAAGCGGGGCACCTGTCTCCGCGCAGTTCTGGGCGGAGCGCCGCTCCGCGTCACGCATCGAGGCCCGGCTCACGCACCCCGAAGCGGACCGCTACCGGCCACGCATGTCGGCGGGCGGCTGCCCCGTGGCTCCCGAGCCCATCCCGCTGCGAGACCTCGCCCGGCTGGAGGAAGCGGGCGACCTGTCCGGTATCGCCTCCGCGTATGCCCTTCAGGGCGAGTGGAACCAGGCGGCCTCGTTCCTGGAGCGCATGCCCGCCTCTCCGGACCGCGACAGTGATTTGGCGGCGGTGTACCTCGCCCGCGGCTCACATGAGCAGGCCTTGCGGTTGCTGGACGGCGTGCTGAAGGCGCAGCCGAAGCATGCGCAGGCCATGTGGAACCGCGCGCTGGTGCTCCAGGCCATGGGGCTCACGATGAAGGCGGCGGACACCTTCGAACAGGTGGCGCTGATGGGGGAGCCGGGCTGGAGCCGCGAGGCGAAGGCCAACGCTCGCGAGCAACGCGACGCCACGATGGAGCGCGCCCGCCGGTGGAAGGAAGCGCGCGAAGCCACGCTGGCGCTGATGGATGACCCTCAGGCACCTCTTCCGCTGGAGGCGGCCCGCAAGGACCCGGGCATCGTCCGGCAGGCCTTCTATGAAGTGGTCCGCGCGGCGCCGTCGAAGGAGCGCGTCCTGGCCCTGCTGCCCCTGGCGCAGGAGCTGGACCGCGGCCACGGCGGCTCCGCGCTGGCGGACTACGTCAAGCGGGTGAGCGGCCGGAACTTCACGCGCCGCGGCGCGCTGTCGCGTGAGTACGCGTCGCTGGTGCGCGGCAAGCTGAACCGGCCGGACAAGCTGCTGGAGCGGGTGCTGGCGTCGGGAGAGGACGACCTCTTCCTGGGCACGGCCCAGCACACGCGGGCCACGCGCCGCATGTTTTCGCAGGTGGTGGAGCGGGCGAAGCGCCAGAACGACCCCTGGTTCAACCTCTACATCGAGCGTGAGGAGGCCATCCGCGAGACGGCCGAGGGCCAGTGGTGGAAGGCCGAGCAGCGCATCTTCAACGCGCTCCAGCGCTGCCGCGAGGGCGGCCTGTCCGCGCGCTGCGTGGACCTGGAGCTGCGCCTGGGCATCCTCTACGCCGACCTCCAGCGCCTCACCGAGGGCGAGCAGCATGCCCGCGCCGCCTGGGCCTGGGCGCGCCAGCTCCGGGAATGGGACATGGAGTTCACCGCCCTGGAGGCGCTGGCCGCCATCACCCGCTCACGCGGGGACTTCGCCAGCTCGCGTGCCTATGTGGAGGAGTGGTCCGCCCGCGGGCACGTCAACTGCGTCTGGCCCCGGGAGAACCTGGCCCACACGTACTACCTGGACAACCGCATGGACGACGCGCGCCGCGAGGTGGACGCGAACGCCGCCTGCAAGAACGAGCCGCTGAGCCTGCTGTTCGCCGTCAACCTCGCGGAGCTGTCGCGCACCCGGCCGAAGCCTGGGGACGAGGCGTTGCTGCGGCAGGCCCTCACGTGGGCCGACCACAGCAACCCCATGCCCAGCGACGCGGTGTATGCCCGTTACGTGGAGGGCCGCTTCCTGCTGGATTCCGACAGAGCCCGGGGGCTGGCGCTGCTGCGGCAGACCATCACCGAGGCGGAGGCGTTGCCTCGGGGAGATTCACTGGCGCGCGAGGCCTGGGCGCTGAGCTATTCGTCGCTCGTCACGGACGCGGGCAAGGCGGGCGAGTACACCCAGGCGCTGGAGTTGATGGCCGCGCAGCTCGGCACGCCCGTGCCCCAGCGCTGTGCCCTGGCGGCGGCGGTGCATGGCGAGCGCACGGTGCTGGTGGCGCGCGGGACGCAAGGCCAGGTGCTGGGCCACTACGAGACGGACCGGCAGGGGCCATTCATCCGCGCGGACACCTCGCGGCTGGTGCCGGATCGGCTGCGTGAGGTGTTGCGTGGCTGTGAGCGCGTGGACGTGCTCGCCTGGCCGCCCGTCTTCGGCCGCACGGACCTGTTGCCGCCGGAGGTGCCCTGGAGCTTCCGGCTCGGCCGCACGGCCCAGCCGCGCACCACGCCCACGGCCCGGCGGCTCGTCGTCTCCAGCGTGGATGCGCCCGCGCTGCTCCAACTGCCGCGGCTGCCGCAGTGGTTGCCCTCGCAGGAGCCGGAGGCGGTGCCGCTGCAGGTGCTGTCCGGCTCGGACGCCACGCCTGCGCGCGTGCTGGCGGACATGCGGGACGCCACCGAAATCGAAATCCACGCCCACGGCATCATGGACCCGGCGCTCTCGGATGCGTCGCTGGTGGTGCTGTCCCCGGAGACGAGCGGCCGCTACGCGCTCACCGCGGACGTGGTGCGGCAGCAGACGCTCACGGGGGCGCCCATGGTGTTCCTGGCGGCGTGCAGCGCCGGACGCGCGGCGAGCACCACCACCAGCCACGAGCCCTTCAGCCTGCCCGCGGCCTTCATCGACGCGGGCGCGCGGGCGGTGCTGGCCTCCACGGTGGACATCCCGGATGCCGCCGGCCGCTTCTTCGATGGGGTCCGGCGCCGCATTCGCGAAGGGGCCGCGCCGGCGGTGGCGCTGCGGGACGAGCGTCAGCGCTGGCTGGAGCGGGACAGCCGTGCCGGGTGGACCCGGCACGTCATCCTCGTGGAGTCATATTGAGCGCAGGCGGCCGCGTGGTGTGGCCGTCTACTGCGGAGTCCTCAGGTGCGTGTTGCCTCCCGGGAGCTGGAAATGATGGAACGTGACAGTGGCGCTCACGTCCAGTGCGCGCACCCAGTGCCACCACCCCACGGGCAGGAAGAGCAGCTCGCCCGGCTCCACCACGCCCTCCAGGACGGTGGCCTCGCCGTAGAGCGGGAAGCGCGCCGCGTCCGGGCTCGCCGCGTCCACGGAGCTGAAGGTGCCATGGCGCGGGTAGACGAGGTGGCGCTGGAAGGACGGCACCAGCCGCACGTGCTTGCGGCCCATCACCTGGCCCAGCAGCACGTTCATGTTGTCATGGTGGAGCGGGGTGACGGTGCCCGGCGGTCCCAGCAGCAGCGTCGTCATGTCGGGACGCAGCTCCGGGTCGATGATGCCGGCGGGCGCGCGGATGTCCTCGCGCAGCCGGGCCAATCCGTCGCGCTTCCAGTTCTCATTGCGCGGCACCATGTAGAAGTCATTCGTCTCGCCGCCCGTCTCCACCCGCTGGATGTAGTCGCGCAGCTTCACCACCTGGCGGTGTTTGTCGGGCTGCGAGGCATGGTCCGGGTTGGCGTCGCGCCCGGACATGATTTCCACCTCCGCGTCCCCGAAGCGCTCCCGGAAGTCCGCGAGCGACCAGCGGCGCATCGCCGGCCAGTCCTCCATGAAGCCTTGCAGCACCACCGGCCGGTGACCGAAGTAGTAGCGGGTGAAGAACTCCTCCGGGCTCACCCCTCGGCGCTTCTCCAGCGTCACCGCGCCGGACTGGCGGTGCAGCTCCGCGTAGAGGTCCGCCAGCGCCTCCAGCCACTCGTAGCGCCGGCCAATCCGCCGCGCCGCCACCACGTAGGGGTGCGCCTGTGCCGCGGCGATTTCCCGCTGCGCCAGCGAAGCCTCCACGCCCGCATCCACGAGCACCCGCTGCGCGTCCTCCGCGCTCACGCCCAGGGCGAGGTTCTCCGCCAGCCAGGTGTGCCACTCCAATGCCAGGCGCGAATCTTCCCTGCTCATTCAGAACTCCGTGAATTCCATGTCGCGAGTCGCCCCGTCAGATGCGCGGGGTTGGCGCGTGTCATGATAAGAACTGTACGTGTTGCCGTATCATCCATGTCTAGCTTTCAAACCATCCCCATCGCGAGGTGCGAGCGCTCATGACGCCCGTCGAAACCCTTATGGCCGGTAGCTTGGATTCCGAGTCCGGTGAAGCCCATGTCAAGAACACCTACGTCAACTGCGACACGGCCAGCGTCGCCCCGCGCAAGCGGCTCCCGCTGCCGTCGCCGGCGGTTCCTCCCCTGGTCGGGCCGGAGCATCCGAACGCCAGCCAGGTCCGCTGATCTCCAGGCCCGGGCAGGGTTTTTCACCCTCCCGGGCATTTTTCTGTCCGGGTCCTTCTTTTTTTCTTCTCAAGGATTGGACCGCTGCGCGTCTTTGACTGGGTAACGCGCAGGCGCGCATGTGAGTGGGGCTGCATGTCCAACCTCTTCAACCGGGACCGGAGGCGCTTCGAAGCGTTCATCCGTCAGCATCGGCCCAGCCTTCTGGGGCTGGCCCGCCGGTTGTGTGCCCGCTCCAGCCTGGAGCCGGAGGACCTCGTCCAGGAGACCTTCGAGCGGGCGATGCCGGAGTTCGAGCATCTGAAGGACCGGACGGACTCCGCGGCGGCTGCGTGGCTGTGTACGACGATGACGAACCGCTTCCTGGACTACTGCCGCCGCCAGCGGACGGAGTCCCGGGGGATGCCGCACCTGGCGCTGGTCCAGGATTTGGCGGTGTCACCAGAGGAGACCCAGGAGAACTGGGCGCTGGTGAGCACCGACGCCTTCCAGAAGGCCATCGAGCGGCTGAAGCCGCACCTGCGTGATGCCTACCGCCTGCATGCGGAGGGCAAGCGCTACAACGCCATCGCCGAGCATTTCAATGTTCCCGTGGGCACCGTGGGCAGCTGGCTCACCCTGGCCCGTAGGGATTTGAAGGAACTGCTGCTGCCCCAGGTGGCGGTAGCCCGGGAGCAGGGGGCCACGAGCTCATGACGACGCCATGCACCAATCTGCACCTCTTCGTGGACGGAGAGCTGTCCGCTCCCGACGCGGAGGTCTTCCGCCAGCACCTGGGGCGCTGCCCTGAATGCGAGGCGGGGCTGAGGGAGCTGCTTCAGTTGGAGCTGCTGGCCTCCCGCGCCCTGGGTAGTAGCGCCAGCGTCGCCGAGCCGCCGCCCGCGAAGGTGACGCCGCTGCGGCCGTGGATGCAGCGGATGTCCCGCACGGTGGTGCCAGTGGCGTTGGCGGCGGGGTTGGCGGCGGTGGGCGTGTTCCGTCTCCAGACGCAGCCGGAGGCCCCCACCGACGTGTGGCTGGCGGGCGCGGACGTGCGGACCTTGGAGGCGCGGCTCAGCCACCCGATGGCGGACCGCTTCCGGCCCTACGAGCCGATGCGCGGCACGTCCGGCGCCGCGAACCCGCTGCCGCTGCGTCCCCTGGCGGAGCTGGAGGAGCAGCAGGACTTCCGGGGCATCGCCGCCGCCTATGCGCTGCGCGGGGACTGGCAGCAGGCGGAGTCCTTCCTGGCGCGGGCACCGGCCTCGGCGGACCGGGACAATGACCGCGCGGTGGTGGCCCTCAGCGGCCAGCGGTGGGAGGAAGCGCTGAACCTGCTCGGCGGCGCGCTGCGCCAGGAGCCGCGGCATGCGCAGGCGCTGTGGAACCGGGGGCTGGCGCTGCGGGGACTGGGCCTGCTGAAGCAGGCAGAGGCGTCGTTCCGCGACGTCGCGTCGCTGCCGGGCCAGGCGGCGGGCTGGCAGGTGGCCGCGGAGAAGCGTGCGGACGAGATGCGTGCGCTGCGTGACGCGGAGGCCGCGCGGTGGCAGCGCCAGGTGCGGGAGACGTGGACGCAGCTCACCGAGAAGACGGCGGATGCGGCGTACCTGGTGCGGCAACAGCCCGCGGTGACGCGAGCGGCCCTCTATGAAGCGGTGCGTACGGCCACTTCGGCGAACGCGGTGGCCTCCCTGTTGCCGTTCGCCTCGGCGTTGGATGGGCTGGGTGAAGGCACGGTGCTCCAGGACTACGTCCGGGATGTGGCCTCCCGCGACTTCAAGGTGCGTGCGCCGCTGGCGGAGGACTATGCGCGGCTGGTGAAGGGGGCGCTGGTTCCGGGGCTGCTGGAGCGACTGCGCGCCTCCCAGGAGACGGACCTGTACGTCGGCGCGCTGCTCCACACGGGCGAGGCCGTCCGGGATGCGGAGTCGCTCAAGGCCCTGCAGCGCTACGCCCATGGCTCCAGGGACCCGTGGCTCAACCTGCTGGCCGAGCGTGAGCGGGCCCGGAGTGAGGAGGCGTCCGGCCGCGCGGCCAACGCCGAGCACCTGCTGTTGGCCACGCTCCGCACGTGTGGTGCGTACAACACGCTCTTCCCGTGCGCTGAAATCAACTGAGCGCTCGCTTCGGATGACGTCGCGCGGAGGCCGGCCTGTGACAGGGCCGGCCTCCTGCTTTTGTGGGCTTCGTGCAGGCGCGTGTCCGGGACCGGGCGAACGCGGGACTCGTGAAGGACGTCCCTGGCGTGTCGTGGCAGGCTCTGGCGGTTGGTTTCTTCCGCCCAGGAGTTGGCCACCATGCCCCTGTCACCCCCTCGGAACATGAAGGACTACGAGGCCACCCGCCGGGACTTTCGCTGGGAGCGGCCCGAGCACTTCAACTTCGCGGCCGACGTCATCGACCGGCACGCCGCCGAGCGCCCGGAGGCGCTGGCCCTGCTGTGGTCCGACGAAGCCGGGCAGGAGCGGCGCTTCACGTGGCAGGACTTGCGGCGGCGCTCGCTGCACGCGGCCCGCTTCCTGACGCAGCAGGGGCTTCGCCGGGGGGACCGGGTCTTCATCATGATGCCGCGCGTGCCGGAGTGGTGGTTCCTGGTGCTGGGCTGCATTCGCGCGGGCATCGTCTTCATGCCGGGCACGCCCATGCTCACGCCGAAGGACATCCGTTACCGGTTGGAGGTGGCGGAGGCCCAGGCGGTGATTGCGGACGTGAGCTGCCTGGAGCGCTTCGACGGCCTGGTGGGGACGGCGGGCAAGGTCCGCACCTGGGTGTCGGTGGGCGAGGGCGCGCCGTCGCCGTGGGCGCGCTACGTGTCCGGCGTCGCGGAGGCGGACGCGGGCGCGGCCTTCGAGCCCACGCGCGCGGATGCGCCGTTGCTCATCTACTTCACGTCCGGCACCACGGGCATGCCGAAGATGGTGCTGCACACGCAGGCCAGCTACGGGCAGGGGCACGTGATTACCGGCCGCTACTGGCTGGACCTGACACCGGAGGACCGGCACCTGACGCTCAGCGACACCGGCTGGGCCAAGTGCGCGTGGGGCAAGCTCTTCGGCCCGTGGAGCCAGGGCGCGTGCAACGTCGTCTATGACTTCCGTGGCCGCTTCGAGCCCGCGAAGCTGCTGAAGGTGCTGGAGACGCAGAAGGTCACCACCTTCTGCGCGCCGCCCACCGCGTGGCGGGCGCTGGTGCTCCAGGACTTGAAGGACTTCGACCTGTCTTCGCTGCGGCACACGGTGAGCGCGGGCGAGCCGCTCAATCCGGAAGTCATCGACACGTGGAAGGACGCCACCGGGCTGCACATCCATGAGGGCTACGGGCAGACGGAGACGGTGATGATTGTGGGCATGTTCCCCTCCATGGCGCCGCGCGTGGGTTCCATGGGCAAGCCGTCCCCGGGCTTCACGGTGAGCGTCATCGACGACCAGGGCCAGGAGGTGGCGGACGGGCAGGAGGGGGACATCGCGGTGCGGGTGGTGCCCGAGCGGCCCGTGGGGTTGTTCCAGGGCTATCTCGGGGACGACGCGGCCAACGCGGCGTGCCGGCGTGGTGACTGGTACGTGACGGGAGACCGGGCCGTGCGCGACGCGGACGGCTACTTCTGGTTCGTGGGGCGCGCGGATGACGTCATCAAGACGTCGGGCTACCGCGTGGGGCCCTTCGAGGTGGAGTCCGCGTTGCTGGAGCACGACGCGGTGGCGGAGTCGGCCGTCATCGGTGTGCCGGACGAGAAGATTGGCCAGCGGGTGAAGGCCTTCGTGGTGCTGGCGCCGGGGCATACGGCCTCCCCGGCGCTCGCGCAGGCGTTGCAGGAGCACGTGAAGCGGACGACGGCGCCCTACAAGTACCCGCGCGAAATCGAGTTCGTCACCGAGCTGCCCAAGACGGTGAGCGGGAAGATTCGCCGCGCGGAGCTGCGCACCCCGCGGACGTAGCGGGCGCGCCGTTAGGCTTCGAAGAGGACGGGGAAGCCCAGGAGCGCGCTGCCTTCCTGGGTGAACCAGCCCTCCGCCACGGCTGCGTGCTGGGTGAGGGTGTGGATGTCGCGGAAACGGCGCTGGAGTGATGCGCCATCGCGCACGGACGTGGCGCCGCCCGCGTGGTAGCAGGCCGTCACGACCTCGGCGGCTGTCTCCACGGCCCACGTCAGGGTGGAGGACACCTGCGGCGCGAGGGCGAAGGCCTTCACCGGGGACTGCTGGCAGGCGTCCCAGAACACCTCACCCATGCGGCGGAGGGCGTCGTGAGCGGCGCGGGCGCCCGTCTCCGCGCGGCCCAGCCGGTTGCGGAACACAGGGGAGTCCACGAGCGAGGTGCGCGCATACAGCCGGCGCTTGCCCGCGCGGGCCAGGGTGAGCAGGTCGTCCACCGCGCCCTGGGCGATGCCCACCGCCACCGCGCCGATGTGCATGGCGTAGTGCAGCACCGGCACCACGAAGTTGGCGCCCGGCACGGAGGGCTGGCCGGTGAAGATGTCGAAGGTGCGTTGCTGGGGGACGAAGGCGTCGATGGCGATGTCGTGGCTGCCGGTGCCGCGCAAGCCGAGCACGTCCCAGTGCTCGATGATGCGGACCTCGTTGGCGGGGAGCAGCATGGCGCGCGTCTCGGGCATGCCCTCGGCGGGGCCCGCGCGGGGCTTGCCGTCTGCGCCAAGGACGACACAGTTGCCGAACAGCCATTCACTCTGGCGGCAGCCGGTGGCGAAGTTCCAGTGGCCGGTGACGCGGTAGCCGCCGTCCACCTGCACGGCCTTGCCCTGGGCATTGAAGGCGCCGCCCACGGTGGCATTGGGCCCGGCGGCGTAGATGGCATCGAACTCCTCGCGGAGGAGGAGGGCGAAGAGTTGGGGGCTCTCCGTGGCAATCATCATCGTCCAGGCGGTGGAGGCGTCCGCGCGGGCCAGCTCGGAGAGGATGTCCAGCCCGGTGACAAGATTCAGCTCCAGCCCGCCATGGCTGCGAGGGACAAGCATCCGGTAGACGCCGATGTCCTTCAGCGTGGCGATGAGGTCCAAGGGGAGCTGCCGTGCCTGCTCAATCTCCCCACTGCGAGCGGAGAGGGCAGGGGCCAACTCACGTACCGCATGCAGCAGGTCCGCTCCGGCATCCAGCGTCATGGTCGAGGCTCCGGAAAGAGAGCTTCAAAGATGCCTGATGCGCGATGTCTGTGAAAGGTGCAGTGCGCTAATGGTTTCAGGTCCTGCGCGCCAGGGCATTCGATGAGCAGGAATTGCCGTGTCCGCGGCCCGGGCGTCCTGGGGAACGCCCGGGTCAGGCAGGCCCGTGCTACTTTCCCCACTCCGTGTGGACGAAGCCCGCTTCCGGTCTGTCCTTGCGCTGATACGTGTGCGCGCCGAAGGCGTCACGCTGGGCCTGGGTGAGGTTCTGCGGCAGCTCCGCGGTGCGGTAGCTGTCCAGGTACGCCAGGGAGGCGCTGAACACCGGCACGGGGATGCCCACGCGCGTGGCCACGCCCACCACCTGCCGCCACGCGGGGGCCATGCGCTCCAGCACCGGCGCGAAGGCGTCGGACACCATCAGGTTGGGCAGCGTCGGCTGCTGCTGGAAGGCCTCGCGCAGCGGCGTGAGCAGCTTCGCGCGGATGATGCAGCCACCCCGCCAGATGCGCGCCAGCTCCGCCGGGTTGATGTTCCACTGATACTCCTGGGACGCGGCCTGGATGAGCCGCATGCCCTGCGCATACGTCACCACCCGCGCCGCGTAGAGCGCGTCATGCGTCCACGCCGCCAGCTGCGCCCGCTCCTCCTTGCTGAGCTGCCCCACCGGGCCGTTCAGCTTCGGCGCGGCGGCCACGCGTTCGTCCTTCATGGAGGACAGGATGCGCGCGTCCAGTGACGCGGCGATGGAGGGAATCGGGACGCCCAAATCCAGCGCCACCTGCACCGTCCACTTGCCGGTGCCCTTCTGGCCCGCCTTGTCCAACACCAGGTCCACCAGCGGCTTGCCCGTCTCCGGGTCCTTCTGGCGCAGCACCTTGATGGTGGTCTCCAGCAGGAACGAGCCGGCGATGCCATGGTCCCACTGGGACAGCAGGTCCGCCAACGCGTCCGCGTCCAGCCCGAGCCCGCGGCGCAGCACGTCGTACGTCTCCGCGAGCAACTGCATGTCCGCGTACTCGATGCCGTTGTGCACCATCTTCACGAAGTGCCCGGCACCGTCCGCCCCCACGTAGGTGACACACGGCCCCATGTCCGTCGTCGCGGCGATGGCTTCGAACACCGGACGCACCAGCTCGTACGCCGCGGGAGCGCCGCCCGGCATGATGGAGGGGCCGTTGCGCGCGCCCTCCTCGCCGCCGGACACGCCGACGCCCAGGAAGTGGATGCCCTGGGCCTTGCACTGCTCCTCGCGGCGGCGCGTGTCCAGGAACCACGAGTTACCGGCATCCATGATGACGTCGCCCTCCGCCATCAGCGGCAGCAGGCGCTCCAGCATGGAGTCCACCGCCGCGCCCGCCGTCACCATCAGCAGCACCTTGCGCGGGCGCTCCAGCCGCTGAACGAAGGCCTCCAGCGACTCGGTGCCCCAGACCTCGGGGTGCCCGTGCTTGCGGTGCATCTCATCGATGCGCTCCGCGTGCCTGTCCCACACGGCCACCCGGAAGCCGTGGTCCGCGATGTTGAGGGCGAGGCTCGCCCCCATGACGCCCATTCCCGCCACGCCGAACTGCGCGCCCGCTGCCTCACTCATCGTTGGTTCCTCCTGGAAGGTTCGCGACTGGGATCCCTCACCGCCCGGCGGCGGCGGGGTCCAGCATCCACTCCGAATTCGTCACCCGGGCGGCGGGGAGGCTCAGGTCTCCCGCCAGCGCCCGGCGCACCGTGTCCTGCTTGCCCGCCCCCGATACGAGGGTCAGCACGTGCCGCGCGGACCGCAATACCGGCAGCGTCAACGTCATCCGCCAGGGCGGCGGCTTGGGCCCCACCACCGCCAGGACGCGCTGCTCGGATTCCTCCAGCGCGGGGTGGCCGGGGAAGAGGCTGGCCGTGTGCCCGTCCTCTCCCATGCCCAGCAACACCACGTCCAGGGCAGCAGGCAGCTTCGCCGCGTAGTCCTTCGCGGCGGCGTCCCGGTCCTCGCGCTCACCCTCCATGCGGAACACCTGCGACGGCGACAGCCGAAGCGGACGCAGCAGCGTGTCCTCCACCCTCCGGTAGTTGCTGTCCGCGTGGTCGGGCGGCACGAAGCGCTCGTCCACGAAGTAGACGTCCACGCGCTCCCAGGGAAGCACCTGCGCCGCCAGCGCCCGGTACGCGGGCCCCGGCGTGCTGCCGCCCGACAGGGCCAGGCTGACGCGACGCTGGGTGGCGAGCGTGTCCTGGAGCGCGCGCGCCATCCACGCCGCGGCTTCCCGGGGCAGGGACTCGGTGGGCACGACGTGCGTGCGCGCGGCGCTCATAGGCCCGTCCACCGGCGGCCATCCCGGGCCAGCAGCGCGGCCGCGGCATCCGGGCCCGCGCTGCCACCGGGGTAGCTGTGCGCCGGGCCGCCCTCGCCGGACTCCAGGGCTTGGAGGATGGGCGTCACGAAGGTCCACGCCTGCTCCACGCTGTCCTGCCGCGCGTAGAGGGTGGCGTTGCCGCGCATGCAGTCCAGCAGCAGGCGCTCGTAGGCTTCGGGGACCGGCCGCTGGAAGGTCTCCTGGTAGTTGAAGTCCATGGTGACGCCCGCGATGTTGACATCCTCGCCGGGCACCTTGGATTCGAAGGAGAGCGCGATGCCTTCCTGGGGCTGGATGCGCAGCGTGAGCACGTTGGGCTGCAGCCGCTGACAGGTGGCGCCTTCCCCGGAGAAGAGGCTGATGGGCACCGATTTGAAGTGGATGGACACCTCCGTCACGCGCCGCTTCAGCTTCTTGCCCGCGCGCAGATAGAAGGGCACGCCCGCCCAGCGCCAGTTGTCGATGTTCATCTTCATGGCGACGTAGGTCGGCGTGCGTGAGCCGGCCTTCACGCCCTTCTCCTGGAGGTAGCCCTCGTACTGGCCGGCCACCACCGCGCGGGACACCTCGCGGCCCTCCATCGGGCGCAGCGCGCGGATGACCTTGTTCTTCTCGTCGCGGATGTCCTCGGCGCCGAAGGACACGGGCGGCTCCATGGCGCACAGCGCGAGCACCTGGAGCAGGTGGTTCTGCACCATGTCCCGGATGACGCCCGTCTCGTCGTAGAAGCCGCCGCGCCCCTCCACGCCCAGCGTCTCCGCCGCGGTGATTTCCACGTGGTCGATGTTCTGCCGGTTCCACAGCGGCTCGAAGATGGCGTTGGCGAAGCGGAAGACGAGGATGTTCTGGACGGTCTCCTTGCCCAGGTAGTGGTCGATGCGGAATATCTGCCGCTCGTCCAGCACCGCCGCCAGCTCGCGGTTGAGCGCGCGGGCGCTCTCCAAATCGTGGCCGAAGGGCTTCTCGATGATGAGCCGCTGCCACGGGCGTTGGTCGGTCTGTTCCTGGCGCTTCAGCAGCCCCGACTCCGACAGGCCGTGGAGGATTTGGGGGAAGGTGGAGGCCGGGGTGGCCAGGTAATAGAACTGGTTGCCTCGGGTGCCGAACCGCTGGGCGACCCGGTCGAGCTCCTCGCGCAGGCGCACGAAGGACTTCGGGTCGTCATAGCCGCCGGAGATGAGCTCCAGGCGCGGGGCGAAGTCCTTCCAGACGGCCTCGTCCAGGGGCTGGGTGCGGGCGAACTTCAGCAGGGATGCCTTCACATGCTCGCGGAAGGCCTCGCTGTCTCCTTCGGAGCGGCTGAAGGCGACGACGGCGAAGTTCTCCGGCAGCAGGTGGTCTCGCGCCAACTCGAAGAGGGCCGGGAACAGCTTGCGCTGGGCCAGGTCTCCGGTGGCGCCGAACAGCACCAGCGCGCACGGGTCGGGCCGCCGGGCGCGAACGAGCGGGTCTCCTTCTCGGGGATGGGTCTCGATATGCAGGCCCTGATGCGCGTCCATTCGCTGCCTCCCTCCGGGTTGGGTCCGGCGGGCACCTTACGCCTTCCGAGCAACCACCGGGCAAGGGAGAGTGTGGGCAGTGACGCCGGTCCGACGTTGCGGAGCGCGCCTGCTCCGCGCCCTTCAAGGCAGGCAGAGCAACTGGTACCGCTGGGTGTCGTGCTGCTTCACTTCGCGCAGGTCGACACGGCACGCCTGTTCAATGTCTCCGAAAGGCGACACCCGACCCCACAGGCGGCGCAGGTGGCTCTGCTTCGCCTTGAAGTCGTCGGGGGACACGTAGGCGCGGATGTTCTTGTAGTGACCTTCCAGCACCTCGCAGACGCGGCGAGGGTCGGCTCGCGCATACTCACCCCGTGCGTGGACCTCGATGTAGAGGATGGGCTTGTCCGGACGTTCGAGCGTGGCCCGCATGCCGGCCAGCACGTCCAGCTCGAAGCCCTCCACGTCGACCTTCACGAAGTCCACGTGTGACAGGCCCTGCTTCTGGACGAAGCCGTCCACGGTGACGACCGGGACGGTGATGCCCTCCGCGCCCTCTTCGGGAACGTGTCCGTTGAGGCCCGTGGCGAAGGTGATGACGCCTTCCTGCGAGCCCACCGCCGCCTGGATGGCCTGGCAGTTGCGCAGGTGGTTGTTCTGGAAGTTGGCGTTCAGCTCCGCGTAGTTCTCCGGCTCGGGCTCGAAGCTGAAGAGCTGTCCCAGCGGGCCGATGCGGCTGCGCAGGTACATGGACAGGTAGCCGATGTTGGCTCCCACGTCGAAGGCCACCATGCCCGGCCGCAGATGGGGGGCGATGAGCGGAAGGTCCGACAGGAAGTCGTCGCCCTGCAGGTACAGCAGCATGTGCGTCGTGCTGCGGTGGGCCTTCAATGTCAGGTCATAGCCAAACAGCCTGCGCTGGACCTCGAGCGGCTGCTGACCGTTCAACTCCAGCAGCAACCGCGCCGTGCGCAGCTGGCTGAAGGGGACGAACGTGTGGGCGAGTCGGGCGGCTCGGAGCGCGGGGTCGATGGGATGCATGGGGGCGCTCCCGTCTTTATGGCAGCGGCAGGTCCACGGGCAAGGAGCGGCGAATTGCCCTTGGGGGCTGGTCTCCATGGCGCCCCCCGGGCCGGTCGGCTGGATGGGAGGGGCGCGGCCGTGGGAAT
>NZ_VHLC01000084.1:0-40139 GCF_006547355.1 Myxococcus sp. AB036A
GGCCGGGTGGGGGCGGAAGCACACCCCGCACAGAGGAAAAGCACCACGGCCAGTCGGAACATGGGCGAGGGCAAGCGCATGACGCTAGACAATGTGGCCATGCCCTGGAGTCCTCTCAAGGGCTTTTCCGCTAGACTGTCCACCACCCGTGGCCCAACGCCGCCCCAACTTCAACAAGACGCTCCGCTCTCTCATCCGGGACATCGCGGCGAAGATGCCGGAGTTCGGACATGTGAAGGCGGGCCGCATCCTCGTGGTGGCCGGTGAGGCCCGCCGCGCCTCCCGGGGCACCGTGAAGCCCCTGTGCTTCCGGGGTGGGAAGAGCACGGACCGCACCGGACGCCGCAAGCCCATCATCCGCATCCGGGGCAAGCGGATGCTGTACTGCGTCACCCTTCGGCCGCTCTTCTTCCGGGGGTCCACCGCGCAGGCCCGCGTGGAGACGGTGATTCACGAGCTCTTCCACCTGTCGCGCCGCTTCGACGGGACGCTGCACTCCGGCCGGCGCCATGCCGTGCTGGGGCGCAACTTCTCTCGCAAGCTCAAGCCGCTGGTGCGCCGCTACCTCAAGCTGTGCCCCCCGGAGCTGCTGGCCGCCATGGCCCACTCCGGCGAGGTACGCATCCTCCAGTGGTTGGAGCGGCCCGGTCCCGCCTACCACCCCGGCAGCCATCGCCGGGTGCGGAAGGTCTACACCGAGGAACAGCTCTACTCCGGTGTCGCTCGCATGGTGACGCCCAAGGTGCGTCTGGCTCGCGACATCTCCGCGCGCTCCAAGGTTCACTGAGCGGCGCGCTCCCGCACACCCTGATTCGCACTGGGGCGGTTTTTTTGCCAATCGTTTGACTTTGAAAATCAGTATCAATATCGTCACCGCCGTTTCGAGTCAGGAGCGGTGATGCGCGACGGTTGCCACGGTGAAGGCGGGGCGGAGGAGCTGCGCTGCATGTGCGGCAGCCTGCTGGCGCGGTTGGTGCCGGAGGGCGTGGAGCTCAAGTGCCGCCGCTGCCACCGGACGCAGGTGGTGCCCCTGGAGCGAACGCCGCCGGGAGGCGGTGGTGGTGCGCAGGTGAGCGGCGCCGTCCGCTGACGTGTGAGTCGTTCCCGGGCCGCGCAGGCCCGGTGCAGTGAGGTCTTTTCCTGAGGCCCGAGGCCATTGAGCCCAGCGCCCTACAGGGCCTTCCGCGAAAGGCCCCCGGCCTTGCGCCGGAGGACGCAGCAATGGCGTGGCGTGGGTGTTTGCTCTTCGTGGCCTGTTCCATGCCGTGGACGGCGTGGGGCGGTGGCAGTGAAGCGCCTGCCACCGAGGTGGCTTCCAGCGCGGCTTCCTCCGCGGAGGCTCCGCCCGATGCGCAGGTGGCCCAGGCCGATGCGGGGCCGAAGCCCGCGTTAGACGCGGAGGCGCTGCCGGAAGCGCGCACGGTGGTGACGGCGTCGCGTTCGCCGGAGCGGCTCGAGGATTCGGCGGTGGCCACGGAGGTCATCACCCGCTCGGACATCCTGGCCAGCGGGGCGCGGGACGCGTCGGAGTTGCTTGCCGCGCACCCTGGGCTCCAGGTGGTCCAGACGTTCGCGGGCGCCACGGTGCAGTTGCAGGGCCTGTCGCCGGAGTACGTCCTGGTGTTGGTGGACGGTGAGCGCGTGGCCGGCCGGGTGGCCGGAAGCGTGGACCTGTCCCGCCTGTCCATCGAGGACATCGAACAGGTGGAAATCGTGAAGGGCCCCTCGTCGGTCCTCTACGGCAGCGACGCGGTGGCGGGCGTGGTGAACCTCATCACCCGCCGTGCCCGCCGTCCGCTGGGCGCCGAGCTGCGCGCCTCCTACGGCTCCATGCAGCGGCTGGAACTGGACGCCACCGGCGAGGCGAAGGGTGAGAACTGGGGGCTGCGTCTGAGCGGCGGTCTGGCGCGGCGGGACGCGTACCTCCTGGACCCGACGAGCATCGGCACCACGGGCAGCAGCCTGGATGGCATCGACGCGTCCGCGGGCGGTGACTTGCGCGTCAGTGAGGGCACGGCGCTGCAGGCCAACGCCACCTATGCGCGGCGGGTGCAGCGCGGCGTGGACGTGGGGGGGACGGGCGCCATTTTCGACCGCGCCAGCCGGGATGACTCGCTCTCCGTGCGCCTGTCTCCCCGGTGGACGTTGTCCAACAACGCCTCGCTGCGCGTGGACGGTGCCTATGCGTGGTTCAACCGGCGCTACCTGAGGGACCAGCGCCGCTCCAACGCGCTGGACACCATCGAGGACACGCGCGAGCAGCAGGGCCGGCTGGGCGCGCAGTTGGACGCGAAGCTCGGAGACGCCCACGCCTTCGTGGTGGGCGCGGAGCTGCTCGGCGAATGGTTGCAGGCGGACCGGCTGGGCGAAGACGGCACCGGCCAGCGCGCCCGCGCGTCCATCTACGTGCAGGACAACTGGACCCTGGTGCCGCGCTGGAAGCTGACGCTGGTGCCGGGCGCGCGCGTGGACACGGACACGCAGTTCGGCACGGCGGTGACGCCTCGGCTGGCGGCGCGCATGGACCCGGCGTCCTGGCTCACGCTGCGCGGCAGCTACGGCTGGGCGTTCCGGGCCCCGGGCTTCCAGGAGATGCTGCTCGACTTCGAAAACCCCAGCGTGGGTTACCGGGTGCACGGCAATCCGGACCTGCGTCCGGAGCGCTCGCGCAGCTTCAACCTGTCGGTGGAGGTGAAGCCCGCGGAGTCCTCGCTCCTGTGGGTGAGCGCCTTCCAGCACAACCTTCAGGACATGATTGGCGTCTCCACGGAGATGGTCGGTCCGCAGCAGCTCTTCACCTACGTGAACATCGCGCGTGCGCGCGTGCTCGGAGGCGAGCTGGGCGTGCGTCAGCAGCTGCCTGGCCGCATCTCCGCGGAGCTGGGCTACACGCTCACCAACGGCCGTTCGGAGGAGACGGGGCTGGCGCTGGAAGGGCAGGCGCGCCATCGCCTCACCGCGCAGGCCACCTGGCGTCACCGGACGTCGGGCCTGGAGGCCTGGGTGCGCGGCGCGCTCGTGGGGCCGCGTCCCTTCTACCCGGACACGGACGGTGACGGCGTCGCCAACCCGTACGACGCGAGGACCTACGTCACCGTGGATGCCCGGCTGGGCTGGCGCATGCGCGAGGAACTCCAGTTCTTCGTGCTGGGCACCAACCTCGCGAACGCGGGCAACCCCACCGACCTTCCGATTCCCCCTCGCGCCATCCAGGCCGGCATCTCCGCCCGGCTCTGACGCTCCCTTCCACCTCTCACTCAAGGAGTCCCGATGTCCCGCTTCTCTCCCCGTTCCTCCTTCCTGGGCCGCGCCGCCGCCCTGCTGCTGGCTGGTTCTCTGTCCGCGTGCGGCGATGACCTCGAGCTGGCGCCAGAGAGCCAGCCGACGGATGGCTCCCACGTGAATCACGTGGCCAACGATGACGGCTCGTACACCACCACCGTGAATGCGACGAGCAGCGCGGACTGGATTGGCCTGGACCTGGACAAGGGCGCGCAGGTGAGCGCCTCCGAGGACACTGTCTGGGACCTGGCCTTCAACCGCTTCAACGTCCGCACCCGGGGCGGCGTGAGTGGTACCGGTAACGTGGCGGTGGCGGTGCTCCTCGAGACGGACTTCGCGGCGGTGACGCAGGCGCCGGCGGACGGCTACGTCGCGGATGCCGAGGACGGCCCGGACCGGGGCGAGGACCCGGACAGCGCCTTCCAGCAGGGCGACGGGTGGTACGCCTACGACATGACGACGCACGCCCTCACCGCGCGTCGCAATGTGTACGTCGTCCGCTCCGACGCTGGTGACTACTTCAAGGTCGCCATGCAGTCCTATTACGACGATGCGGGCACGCCGGGGATGTTGTCGCTCCGCTGGGCGAAGGTGCCTGGCCCCGCCTCTAGCGGCAGCGCCGTGACGCAGCCGTCCTCGTACTGAGCACCCTTCCACTTCCAGGTGTCCAACATGAATCAGACCGCGAACTCTGATGTCGTTTCCGAGTCCACCCGTCTGCGCCAGCGCTGGCAGACCCTCCGCGAGGAGCAGCCTCGCACCCGTATCCGTGACGCCGCCGAGCAGTTGGGTGTGAGTGAAGCGCAGTTGCTCGCCACGGGACTTGGGGAGAGCGTCGTCCGGCTGGACCTCCGGCTGGATGCGCTCCTGCCCCGTTTCGAGTCGCTGGGGCGGGTGATGTCGCTCACTCGCAACGCGCATGCCGTGCACGAGAAGCGTGGCACCTGGCGCAACATCGAGCTGCACGGCAAGCAGGGGCTGGTGCTGGACGAGGAAATCGACCTGCGCCTGTTCTTCACGCGCTGGAGCTTCGGCTTCGCCATCCGCGAGCCGCACGGCGATGGCATCCGCCGCAGCCTCCAGTTCTTCGACGCGTCGGGGACGGCCGTCCACAAGCTCTACGTGGAGGAGGCAGGGCGCGAGGAGACGTTCGACACCCTGGTGAAGGAGTTCTCCCACGCGGACCAGTCGCCGGTGCTCAGCATCGTCCCGGCCGCGCCCGCGGCGGCGCCCAAGCCCGACAGCGAGATTGACGCGGAGGGGCTGCGCTCCGGCTGGCGCGCGCTCCAGGACACGCATGAGTTCTTCATGCTGCTCAACCGCTTCAGCGTGGGGCGCACCCAGGCGCTCCGCCTGGCCGAGCCGGAGCTCACCACCCCGGTGGCGACGTCCTCGCTGACGTGGGTGCTGGAGAAGGCGTCCGCGACGGAGCTTCCCATCATGATTTTCGTGGGCAACCCCGGCTGCATCCAGATTCACACCGGCCCGGTGAAGAACGTGAAGCCGATGGGCCCGTGGATGAACGTGTTGGACGCGGGCTTCAACCTCCACGTCCGCGCGGACCACGTCCACTCGGCGTGGGTCGTGCGCAAGCCCACGCGGGACGGCGTCGTCACGTCCCTGGAGCTGTTCAACGAGGCGGGGGAAAACATCGCGCTCATCTTCGGCAAGCGGAAGCCGGGGCAGCCCGAGTCGCCCGAGTGGCGCGCGCTGGCCGAGGAGCTGGCCAGGGCGCTGCCCGCGAGCGAGGTATCGCGATGAGCCGCGCGTTCGGGCTGTCGTGGGTCTTCATGGCGGTGGCCTCGCTCGCGCACGCGGCGGGGCCAGCGCCCGCGAAGCCTCAGACGGCGGCCGCGGCCAAGGCCCCGGTCAACGCGGCGAAGCTGGTCACCGTCGGCCCCGCCATCACCGAAACCGTCTTCGCGCTGGGGGCGGGCGGGCAGGTGGTGGGCGTGGACGACACCAGCCTGGCGTTGGAGGTCGCCCGGAAGTCGCCGAAGGTGGGCTACCAGCGGGCGCTGTCATCGGAGGCCATCGTCGCGCTGGGGACGTCGCAGTTGCTGGCGTCCGAGGAGGCGGGCCCTCCGGGCGTGCTCGAGCAGCTCAAGACGGTGGGCGTCGATGTGGTGGTGCTGCCGAACAAGCACACCGTCGAAGCCACGCGCGAGCGCATCCGGACGCTCGCGCAGCGCCTGGGCAAGGCCGAGCAGGGCGAGGCCCTGGTCAAGCAGTTGGACGCGGACCTGCGCAAGGCGCAGGAGCGCACGGCGGCGCGCAAGGACGCGAAGCCGCCGCGGGTCCTCGCGCTGTATGCGCGCGGGGCCAACGTCCTCATGGTGGCGGGCGCCGGGACGGCGGCGGGCGAGCTCGTCACGCTGTCGGGCGGCGTGAATGCCATCGCCGGCTACGCGGGCCACAAGCCGCTAACGGCGGAGGCGGTGGTCGAGGCGGCGCCGGACTTCATCCTCATGCCGGCCAGCTCCCTGGAGCCGGTGGGCGGAGAGGAGGGCCTGTCGCGCACGCCCGGCCTGTCGCAGGTGCGCGGCTGGCGCCTCATCACCGTGGACGACGTCCACTTCATGGGGCTGGGGCCTCACCTGGGCAAGGCCGTGAGCCGCTTGCAGGATGGGTACATGTCCCCGGCTCGGGGCCGCAAATGAGTGCGTCGGAGATTGCGCCCGTCTCCGCCACCTACCGCACCCAGGAGCCCATCCAGCCAGCAGCCCCGCGCCCGTGGCTGCTGCTGACGGCGCTGCTGCTGGGCGTGGTGCTCCTGTCGCTCGCCGTGGGCGCGGTGCCGGTGCCTCTGCTGGCACTGGCGGGCAGTCTGCTGGAACAGGTGGGCCTGGACATCGGCCACAAGCTGGAGTCCGTGCAGCAGGCGGTGCTGCTGTCCATCCGCCTGCCGCGCGTGACGCTCGGCATCATGGTGGGCGCGGTGCTGGCCACCTGTGGTGCCGCGCTGCAGGCGTTGTTCCGCAACCCGCTGGTGGAGCCCGGCCTGCTGGGCACCTCCAGCGGCGCGGCGCTGGGGGCGGTGGCGGCCATCGTCATGGACGTGGCCCTCAGTGCCCACCTGGGCTCGCTGCGGATGCTCGCGGTGCCGGGTGCGGCCTTCCTGGGCGCGCTGGGCGCCACGTTGCTAGCGCACCGGCTGGGTGGGGGCGGCGGTCGCACGGAGACGGCGCGCATCCTCCTGGCGGGCGTGGCTGTCAGCGCGGGGGCGGGCGCGGGCATCGGTCTGCTCACGCAGATGGCCACGGACGCGCAGCTCCGCTCCATCACCTTCTGGACCTGGGGCAGCCTGGGCGGTGCGTCCTGGGACGTGGTGGGGGCCGCCACGCCGCCGCTGCTTATCGCGCTGGGCCTGCTGCTGCGTGAGGCGCGCACCCTCAACCTCCTGCTGCTGGGAGAGCGCGAGGCGTGGCACCTGGGCGTGGATGTCGAGCGCCTCAAGCGCCGGCTCATCCTCGCCGCGGCACTGGGGGTGGGGGCCGCGGTGTCCGTCACCGGCGTCATCGCCTTCGTGGGCTTGCTGGTGCCCGCGCTGCTGCGGTTGGCGCTGGGACCGGACCACCGGCGGCTGCTCAGTGCCTCCGCCTTGCTGGGGGCCTCGCTGCTGGTGGGCGCGGACCTGCTGGCTCGCACGGCGGCCATTCCCGCCGAGCTGCCCGTGGGCGCACTCACGTCCGTGCTCGGCGTTCCCGTCTTCATCGGGCTGTTGTCGCGCAAGGGGGCCGCATGAGCCTGGAGGTTCGTGGCATCGAGGTGTGGCGTGGCCGTGGGCGGACGCTGGGGCCCATGGATTTGACGCTGGAGCCCGGTGAGGTGCTGGCCGTCGTGGGGCCCAACGGCGCGGGCAAGTCCACGCTGCTGTCCGCCATGTCGGGCGAGCTGCGGTGCTCGACGGGCGAGGTGCTCCTGGACGGCATTCCCTTGTCGCGTTGGAAGCCGCGGGAGCGCGCCATGCGGCTGGGCGTGCTGCCCCAGGAGTCGTCGCTGGGCTTCGGCTTCACGGCGCTGGAGGTGGCGCTGCTGGGACGGAGTCCCCATTCGAGCCGCGCTGAGGGCAGCGCGGACCTGGCGGCGGCGGTGGCGGCGCTCGATGCCACCGACACGCGGCACCTGGCTTCACGTTCGTATCTCACGCTGTCGGGGGGCGAGCGGCAGCGTGTGCAGTTGTCGCGGGTGCTGGCTCAGCTCTCCGAACCGTTGGCATCCGGACACCGTTACCTGCTGCTGGACGAGCCGACGGCGAGCCTGGACCTGGCCCACCAGCACCTCGTGCTGGAGGCCGCGGCGCGCTTCGCTCAGGCGGGGGGCGCGGTGCTGGCGGTGCTGCATGACCTCAATCTGGCCGCGAGATACGCGCACCGGATGGCCGTGCTCGCCGAGGGCCGGGTGGTTGAACTGGGCGCACCGGCGCAGGTGCTCTCCCAGGAGTTGGTGGCCCGCGTCTTCGGTCTGCGCGTGCAGGTCGTCGAATGGCCGGGCTCGCCCGGTCCCCTGGTCATCCCGGAGGGCCGCGCGCCGCTGACTCCCTGAGCACGGACGGAGCCGTGCCCGCTGGATTCAGCTCCCCGCGGGAAACGCCCTGGGCGCCCGGTGCCCCTCCACACCGCGCGTGATGGCCCAGGGCCTTTCCCGTGGGGGGCGCCGTTTCCCCACGCTGGCGGCAGATGGGCAGGGAAGCCGTGGCCTGCCCGGTGCGCCCACGCCGCACATCGGGCGTGCTGTCGTGCCTCGTCACCCCCCTCCCCGTTCAGCGGGCGCGGAGGTGCCACGCATTGCGTTTCGAAGCGGCAAATCTCCCGACATTTCCGAACAGCGAGCTCGCGAACGGCCTCCAAGGGGGCGGCTGCGCCCGCGCGGGGATTGGAGTAGTCACGGGCGTGGGTCGTCGTCGAGGAGCCGCATTGGAGACTGCTGCGCTGGTGCTGGTGTTGTCGTCCGCGTTCCTGCACGCGGCTTGGAACGCGCTGCTCAAGCGTCATCCCAATCCGGAAGTGGGCGTGGTGAGCGTCATGTCCGTGGTCATCCTGGCCAGTGGCATCTGGGCGCTGGGGATGCGTGGCCCCGCGTTCTCCAGCACGGAGGGGCTCGTTTGGGCGCTGTGGGCGGGCGTGTGTGAGAGCGTTTACCTCGCGGGGCTCGCGCGGTCGCTGCGTCAGGCGCCACTCGGGCTCGCGTACACGGTGTCGCGTGGCGGCGCGATGCTGCTCGTCTGGCCCGTGTCCGTGCTGTGGCTGGGGGAGGCGGTGTCCTCGTGGACGGTGTCGGGCGTGGCGCTGCTCTGCGTTGGGCTGGCGGTGATGAACCTGTCCCGTTCCTCGGGGGCCATGGGGACGGGCGTGGCATGGGCGGCCCTGTCGGCGGTGGGAATCGCGGGCTACCACTTGAGCTACAAGATGGCGCTGGGGACGGGCGCGCAGCCTCCTGCGTTGTTCGCCACCGGCCTGCTCGTCGCGCTGCCCGTGCTCATCCTGGAGCGGGGCCGCCAGCAGGGGTGGGCTGCCTTCCGCCGGGAGGCTCTGCTCGCACCGGGCCTCGTTCTGACGGCGGGGCTCATCTCCGCGTTGTCGTTCGGCCTGTTGTTGACGGCGCTGGCAGGGGGAGGCGCAGGCGTGGTGCTGACGCTTCGAAACACCTCCATCGCCTTCGCGCTGGTGCTCGCGGCGCTCCAGGGTGAGCGCCTGGGCCGACGGCAACTGTCGGGCGCCGCGCTCGTCGCCGTGGGCGCGGTGTTGCTGGGCGTGCCGGCATAGGAGAACTCCGCACAGGACTGCGCGGACGCGATGCCCATGCGCTCATCTGTCCACGCGGCTGTGGGCTCGCGCGCAGGCCTTGCCGTGAGACGTTCCGCGAGACGCCTATGGCGTGGGAGTGCACACCCTCCGCCCATCTCGCCGCATGCATTGCGGCGAGACGTTTCGCGAGCGGCCTACTGCGTGGGCGCAGACGCCGTCAGCCGCTTCAGCGCGTTTCTCGCATCCGGGTGGTCCGGCTGCAACTGCACGGCCATCTTGTAGGCTTCCTTTGCCTCGTCGATGCGCTTCGTCGCCTCCAGCAGTTGCCCGAGTGCGTTGTGCGGCTCGGCGAAGTTCGGGTCCGCCTGCACGGCGTTGCGGAAGGACTTCTCCGCGCCCTTCGTATTGCCCTGCTGGTACAGCGTGTGGCCCATGTACAGCAGGCCCAGGGAGTGGCGCGGGTCCACCGACAGCACGGACGTCAGCACCTTCCTCGCCTTCGCGCCGTCGCCGCCACGCAGGTAGATGAAGCCCAGCTCCGCGCGAGCCTCCAACTGCGCCGGATCCTTCGCCACCACCGCCTCGAGCTCCGACACGGCCTGTTCCGGCCGCCCACGCCGCGAGTGGACGATGCCCAGCCGTGCGAGCGCCGCGGTGTCGGCCTCTTCGCCGTCCTTGGGCTTGAGCAGCCCCTCCGCCGCCACATAGTCGCCCATGGCCAGCAGCAGGTCCGCGAGCGCCAGCTTCGCGGCGCGATTGGTGGGGTCCTCGTCCAGGAGGGCCTTGTAGAGCGGCTGTGCCTTCGCGCTCACCCGCTTCTGCGCGTACACATCCGCGAGCGCCAGCCGGTTCTCCGGCGTGGGGGCGAGCTTCACACCCTCTTCGTACTCGGCGATGGCGCCATCCAAGTCACCCTTGGCGCGCAGGGCCTCGCCATAGGCGGCGCGGGCGCTCGCGTCCTTCGGGAAGGCGCCCACGGCCGTCTTCAGGGTGGCCACCGCTTCGTCCGCCTTGCCCAGGCTGAGCCAGGCGCGAGCAAGGCCCTGGTACGCCTCCGTCGTCTTCTTCCCGTCCTCGGCGCTCTTCGCGATGGCCGTCTTGAAGGCCTCCACGGCCTGCTTCTTCTTGCCCTGCGTCAGGTACAGGTGGCCCAGCTGCGTGTACGGGCCGCTGGACCGCTGCGGCTCCAGCACCACGGCCCTTTCGAACGCCTTCGTGGCCCGGGCGAAGTCACCGAGCTGGTAGTACGCCAGCCCCAGGTTGAAGTGCGCCTCGGCGAACTTCGGGTCCGCGGCGATGGCCTTGAGGAAGGCGTCGGTGGCCTTGCGCGGGTCGCCCTTCTCGTTGAACGCCACGCCCATGTTGTTGTGCGCGCTGGCGTGCTTGGGGGCGGCGGCGAGCGTGCGCTGGTACTCGGCGATGGCGCCGTCCAGGTCGTTCTCCCGCATGAGGAGCACTCCGAGGTTGTAGTGCGCCTCGGTGTCACCCAGCTTCTGCCGGGTGGCCTCGCGCAGCGTCTCCTTGGCCTCGCCGTTGAGGCCCTTCTCCGCCAGGGCCTTGCCCAGATTCACGCGGGCCACGTTGAGCTTCGCGTCCAGCTTCAGCGCCTCGCGGTAGGCCTCGATGGCGTCGTCCGTGCGGTTGGCGCGCTGCAGGGCCTCGCCCAGGTTGAAGCGCAGCTCCGCGTCCTGGGGGGCCAGCTCCACCGCCACCGCGTACTGGCTGATGGCCACGTCGCGCTCGTCCAGCACGCGCGCCAGCAGGCCGCGCTCGGCCCGGAGCGTGGACTCCTCGGGGAAGGCGGCGATGGCCGTGTCCAGCACCGTGCGCGCCTGCTCCGGCTCACCGGACAGCCGCAGCGCGCGGGCCAGGGCCAGCTTCGGTGGGATGAGGTCCGGCTCCTGGGCCACCAGCTTCTTCAGGGGCGCCACGGCCTTCTTCGGCGTGTTGAGCGCGAGGAAGGCGGTGCCCAGGCGGTACAGGGCATCCGCGTCGTCGGGGGACTCAGCCAACCGCGCGCTCTCCACGGCGGCGGTGCGCTCGAGCGTGGCCGTGTCGGGCTCGGCGGTCTGCGCGGTGAGGAGCTGGAGCACCAGGAAGCTGGCAGTCTTCATTATAGGTTCTCCACGTAGGGACTCGCGCGGGCGTCGAAGGTCTTCTTCGCGAGCGCCGCCTTCTTCGCCTCCCACGCCTCCCGCGCCGTCTTCTCTTCCTTCTCGTCTCCAGCGAGCTCGGCGCGTTCCTCCTTCACCTCCGCCTTGCACTCGGAGACCTGCTCCTCGAAGTCCTTCGGGTCCAGCCGCTCGCTGCCCTCGACCTTCGCCTTCCGGGCGGCCTGCAGCCGGGCCAGCTCGAACTCGGCGAAGGCGCAGCGCAGCGCCAGCCGCTCCACGTCCCGCAGGCCCACGCTGAGCCGCTGCCGGGCGCGCAGGTACTCCACGCGGGCCTCGGCCTCGGCGATGGCCAGCTTCGCCACCTCGCGAGACACCTCGTCCGACGCGCGGTCCACTTCATCCTCCGCGGCTTCCTTGCGGGAGCGGGCGCGGCGGATGTTGTCGCGGGCGCGGCCAATCTCGTTGTCGGCCTCGTCCACCCTGTCGATGGCGAGCGCGAGGTTGTTCTCCGCCTCCAGCAGCTCGATGCGCGCCTCGTACGGGAGCTTCTTCTCCATCGAGTCGGGCACGCGCATGTTGTAGCTGGCGCCGCACGCGGAGAGCAGGGGGAGGGTGAGCAGGACAAAGCGCTTCATGGAACCGTCGCCTCGAAGCTTCCGAAGATGGTGCGCCCGGAATAGGTGTGGGTGCCGTTGACGAATGTGACGTGGAACTCGCCGGAGATGCGCTGGCCCTGCTGGCTGGGGAGGGCCTTCACCTTCAGCCCACCCACCCGCAGCTCCGGGAAGGTCCGCGCCGGCTCATCCAGCACGTTGCGGCCAATGGCGCCGCGCTGCGCGCCGTTGGCCAGGACTTCCGCCAGGTTGACGTCCAGCGAGCCGGTGTAGCCCTCCGGGAGCATGTCCTGCACCTGGGCGCTGACCTTCAGCACCGTGTTGGTGCCCGTGCCCTGCTGGGTGACGAAGCTCACCGCCAGCTCACCTTCGGCCAGCTGCGCCTCCGCGCGGTCGTAGCGCAGGTCGAGCAGCGACGTCACGCTGCCCTCCAACCGCCCGCCCTCGTCGCCACAAGCGCAGAGGAGGGCGGTGAGCAGGGCGCCGAGCCACGATGCGCGCGAGGGCCTCACTTGCATGCCTTCCACCCGCCATCCACGTCGTTGCCGCCCAGCGAGGCCACGTCCTTGAGCACGGCCAGCTCGCGGCGTGCGCCGTCGACGTCACCGAAGCGGCAGCGCAGCGCGGCCAGGTTGAGGCGCGCCTTGCCGAAGGTGGGGTCGGAGTCCATGGCGCGGCCGTAGGCCTCGCGCGCGCCCATGGCGTCACCCATGTGGAGCAGCGCCAGCCCCAGCGCGGAGTGCGCCGAGGCCCGCGTGTCCTGCAACTCCGTGACGCGGCCCAGGGTGAGCTGCGCCATGCCGTACTGGCGCGCGTCCAGGTAGGCCAGACCCAGTGCCTCCAGCGCCTCCGCGTTGAGCGTGCGCTCGGCCTTCTTGCGCAGCTCCTCCAGCGACGCCGGCTGCGTGGGCGTGCCCGGCTGCGGCACTGGCAGCGCCGCCGTCTCCGTGCGAGCGCGGCAGCCCACCACCGCGGCGCTGAAGACCTCCAGGGACTCGGCGCGGGACAGGCAGGCCTTGAACGCTTCGTCGGAGCGCGCCTTCAGCGGCGTCACCTGCTCCTTCACCGCGGCCCGGAACTGCTGTGCCTCCGCGGCGGAGAGGCCCGCGGGAACGGCCGTGCCCTCCACCACGTCCGCGATGTGGCCGTATGCGAGCGCCAGCTTCCACAGCGAGGCCACTGCCCACTCGGCGTAGCCCAGCGACGCGGCCTGCGTGTAGATGCCCTCCATGCTCTGGAGCGCGGCGACCTTCTCCTCCACCTGGTCCGCCGGCAGGTCCTTGTAGCCGCGGTAGAGGATTTCGCCCAGGTACCACAGGCCCTTCGCCGCCTCCTCGGTGCCGCCGTTGGGGCCCTGGACCGCGGTGGTGAGGGTGGCGATGAGCGCGTCGGCGGGCGCGGTGGGCGCCGTGGTGGCCTGCACCTCGGCCAGTACCGCCGCCGCGGCGGCGCTGTGGCGGTCCAGCTTCAGCGCGGCCTCGGCCGCCGTCTTCGCGCGGGCGTAGTCCTTCTGCTTCAGCCGGGTCTCCGCCAGCATCACCAGGATGTCCGACTTGCGCGCGCCAGCGATGTCGGCGGCGGCCTCCAGGTCACGCGCCGCTTCCTTGTGCTCGCCCAGCGCCATGCGCAGCCGCGCGCCGGCCAGCCAGCCGTCCACGGCGGCGAAGTCGCCACCCAGCTTCTGGCCCACCTGTTCGAACCAGCCCGCCGCCTCACCGAACGCCGCGGCCTCCGCCGCGTGCCGGCCCAGCGTCAGCAGCACGTCCGACAGGTACTGGCTCTTCGGGTAGTCCTGCACCAGCTTCGTGCCCAGGTCGCGCTGGGCCTGCATGTCACGCTTCTCGCGCGCCGCGGTGAACGCGCCGTAGAGCGCCTTCTCGCCGATGTCGGAGTTCTTGTTCTCGTCGGCGACCTTCACCAGGCCCTGGATGACGTCGCCCGTCTCCTGGGCGCTCTGCAGGGCCAGCTCATCCAGCGCCTCGGCGCGGCTCTGCGTGAGAATCTTCTGCACGTCCGCGCGGAAGCTGGCCGGCAGCGGCGCGCCCAGCAGCTTCTTGCCCGTCTCATCCAGTCCCTTGAAGTCGTTGAGCTGCCGCAGGCTGTCCAGCGCCAGGTTGCCCGCGATGGGGGCTTCCTTGTGCTGCGGGTGGCTCAGCGCGAAGGCGGTGAACAGCTCCGCGGCCTTCGGGTACTCGCCGTCCTCGTAGTAGGCGCGGGCGATGTTGAACTTCACCACCAGGGCATTCTCACTGCGGGGGTAGCGCGACACGAAGTCGGCGCCCAGCAGCTTCATGGCCTGACGCGCGTCCGCCACCTCGAAGGCGTTGCGCGTCTGCGCCTCCTCCGGCTTGAGCGTGGAGAAGTGCGCCAGCAGCGCGGCGTTGAGCGCTTCCTCCTCGCCCTTCGCGTCCTTGGCCTTCACCTGGTAGCGGGCCAGCTCCTCGAACTGGCGCGCGGCCTCGGGGTACGCGTTGGCGGAGAACAGCGCGTCCGCGCGGTTCTTCATCATCGTGCGCACGTGCTGCTCGGGCCGGAAGAGGCCCAGGTACGCCTGATAGGCCTCCGCCGCGCTCACGTAGAGCGCCTTGTCGTTCTTCTTCTGCGCCTCCACGTGGAGCAGGGTGGAGAGGTCGCGCGCCATCTCCTCCAGCTCCACCAGGTGCTTCTTGCGCTCGGCCTCCGCCAGCTCGGGGTCCGTCTTGCTCTGCACCGCGGCGCGCACGAGAATTCGCAGATCCTCGGGGTCCGGCAGCACCTTGCCCTTGGAGGCCTTGATGGCGTCGTAGAGCTTCTGGCCGCGCTCCAGGTCCAGCTCCGGGTCGTGCTGGATTTCCATCAGCTTGCGCAGCGCGGGGATGGCCCACTCGTACTGCTGCTTGATGAAGTAGCGGTTGCCCAGCTTGTCCAGCGCGAGCGCGTACGTGGCGCGGCTGTCGCTGAGCTTCTCGAAGTAGTTGAGCGCGCCCTTGGGGGGCTTGGCCTCGGTGTAGCTGTACACGAGGTCCAGCAGGGCCTCGCGCTTGACGTTGAGCGCCTTCTTCGCGTCCACGCCGGGCAGCGGCGCGCTGGCGGCCGCGGCCTCGAAGAAGGTGACGGCCTCCGCGTGCTTGGCCTGATTCACGCGAATCCAGCCCATCTTGTAGCGGGCCAGGTCGTGCACGGGCGAAGGCGGGGCCTCCAGGATGGCCTGGTAGTGCTTCTCCGCCTCGCCCAGGTCGGCCTTGTCGAAGAAGTGGTCGCCCAGAATCTGCTCCGCCTCCAGGCGCAGCGGGCTGCCAGGGAACTTGCGCGTCAGGTCGCCGAGCGTCTTGAGCATCTCGTCGAACTGGCCCAGTTCGCGCTGCTCGTGCGCCAGGTAGAACGTCACCTGGTCGCCGTCCTTGAAGTCCGGATACTCGCGCAGCAGCCGGTAGTACATCTGCACGGCCTTCTGCTTCAGCAGCCGCGTCTCAGGGGAGACGATGGCGCCGCTGGCCCCCTCCGGCCGCGACTCGGCCTGGAGGTAGTACACGTAGCGGCTCTTCTCCACGTAGAGCTCGGCCAGCCGGAACTGGAGGTCCGGCAGGTAGGGCGCGTTGCGGCTCTTGGAGATGAGGCGCTCCGTCTCGCCGATGGCGCGGTCCACCTTGAAGATGTCGCGCTTGAGCTTGGCGATGAGCTCGTCGCGCTCCTTGGCCTTGGAGACAATCGGGTTGATGCCCGGGCCGGGACGTCCAGCGCCACCCGGGGCGGCCGCGAGCATCGCGGCGGCAATCAGGCCCGTCAGGTGGCCGGTCATGGCGTCTCCTCGATGCAGCGGCTGTCGATGCGGACCCGGTAGGAGCGCAGCTCGTCGTTCCAGTACTCGCCGTCGAAACGGTAGGCCGTTTGCGTGGGCGACAGAATCTGCTCGTCCTCCGGCGCGACAATCCGCGCGCCTTTCTTCACGCGCTCGTACAGCTTCAGGCCCACTTCGTACTCCATCAGGCGCACCTGCTCGGCGGCGCGCAGCAGCGTGTCCGCTTCCTGGCGGACGGCCTCGGCCAGCCGCGCGTCATGGACGCGGACCGCCTCGGCGCGGGACAAGTCATAGAGCTTCGTCAGGTGCGAGAAGAGCCGGTCGCCGAAGCTGCCGGCGTAGCGGCCCAGCCGCTCGCCTTCCAGCTCCAACGTCTCCAGGAAGCGCGCGGCGCGCTGGGTGCTTCCCCGGGCGTTGGCGGCGCGGCGCAGGCGCACGTCCTGGGTGAGGTCCTCGCGGTTGCGCACCGCCTCCAGCGAGTCCGCGAAGCGCCGCGTCAGCTCCTTGGCGGCGCGCTTGGCCGGCAGGTAGTGGCACAAGTCGCGGTAGATGAGCGCGCGCAGCAGGTACTTGTCCGGCAGGAACTCGTCGCGGAAGGACGGCGCGTCCAGCGTGGTGAGGATGCCCAACGACGCGCGCAGCTCGCCCAGCTTGTAGCGGGTCCACGCTTCCTCCAGGTAGAGGCTGGCGCGGCCCGGGTCCAGCTCGGGCAGCTTCACGCGGTCATACGCCTCCAACGCGCCCTGGAAGTCCTTGCGCTCGTAGCGCAGGCGCGCCACCGCCAGCGCCGCCTCGTTGCGGGCCTCGCGGGTGAGCTTCTCGTCCTCGGACAGCGCCAGGAAGTCGGAAATGATTTCGTCCGACGGCTCCTTCACCTGCTTCAGCCGGGTGACGAGCAGCGCGAACTTCGCGCGGCTGGCCTCGGGGCTGGTCTCCGACAGCTTGGCGAAGTGGGTGTTGGCCCAGCGCTCGTTGCCCACGCGCAGGTCCACCAGACCCTGCTGATAGTGCGCGTACGCGCCCGTGTCTTCCGGGAGGAAGCCCAGGTCCAGCGCGCCGAACACCTGCTGGTCAATCATCACCTCGTCGTGCGGCCGGTCCGTCAGCGCCTTGAGCGTGTCCAGGGCGCGAGGCAGCACGTTGGGGTTGGAGCGCTCGCGGGCGATGCGGGCCAGGTACGAGGCGCCCGCGTGCGTCAGCCCCAGGTCGATGAGGCTGCGCGCGAGGAAGTACTGGCCCCAGGCGTAGTTCTCGTCCGTCTTGGGCGCGGCCTGCAGCCAGGCGTGGAGCGGCCCGGCAGCGTCGCGCGGCTTGCCGTCGAAGTAGTCCTTGAGCGCCTTGTCGAAGACGCCCGGGTCCACCTTCTGCGGCGCGGGCGGCGGGGCTTCCGCGCCCGCCGTTGGGGCGTTCGCGGCGGGCTTGCCGGCGTCGGGCGCGTCGGCCTTGGCGTCACCGGGGGCCTTGGCTCCCGCCGGAGGTGTGCCCTGGGTGGGCGCGGCCGCGGGGGCGGTGGACGTAGCCTGCGCGGCGGCCGGAGACTGCGCGTCGGCGGGCGCTGGAGACACGAGGAGCGCGGCGCTGGTGAGCGCGGCGATGAGCGAGCGGGAGGTCATTCCGTGGCGCCGAAGTTGAACGCGGTTCCGAGCTGGATGAGGGGCACCTGGATGACGCGCGTGGCGCCCGTGAAGACGGTGTTGTTCGTCACGTCCAGGCGCAGCGACAGCGTCTTGCCCGTGAAGAGACGCAGGCCGAGCCCCACGTTGACGGCGGGCCGGAAGCCGCCGTCGCGGTCGAGCTTCACCACCGTGCCGCCGCCCAGCAGGAAGGCCTCGATGTGCAGCACCGACTCATTGAGGAAGGCCATCTTCCCGTAGAGCGGGCTCCAGATGAGGTCCGAGCCCACCATCCACTGCACCTGGTCCTGGAAGGCCGCGGCGTTGGGGGACGTGTTGAAGTCGCGCTCGAGCTGGCGGCGCAGGCTCGTCTGGAGGTTGTAGCTGTACGTGCCGCGCCCGACCTGCCACGCGAAGGTGTCAGTGAAGTGGTACGTGTATCCGACAGTGCCCACCAGGCCCTTGTAATAGGCGTTGGCCGGCAGCACGCCGACGCCGAGCAGCAGCTCGTGGTGCATCCGGAATCGCCGCTCCTGGATGGCGGACACTGCGCCGGGATTCTCCAGCGCCTCGGCCTGCGCGCGGACGAGTCCGGGCGTCAGCAGCAAGAGGATGAGCAGGGCGTATCGCACGGTGGGGGCTTCCTGGGGGAGGACGGGAACGGACGCGCGGACTGAGGCCACGTCAGTAGCCGACCGAGTTGAAGAGGAACGGATAGGTGATGATGACGACGCCACCCTTGGGGGAAGGGAACGTCCACGACTTCAGCTTGGAGAGGATGCAGGACTCGACGGAGGCATTGCGCAGCGTGGAGGACTTCGTCTTGGCGGCCACCACGCGGCCGTTCGCGCCGATGGTCCACTCCAGCACCACCTTGCCCGCAAGACCCGGGTCCTTGAGCAGCGCGCGCTCATAGCAGCCGTGCACCTCGTGCAGGTTGCTGTTGATGACGCGCGCCACCGCCTCACGGTCCACCGTGCCCTGCGTGGAGGCGATGCTGCGGGCCGTGGCGCGGGTGACGGTGCCGCCCACCTTGCCCTTGCCCACGCCGCCCGCGCCCAGCGCGCCGATGCCGCCGCCGCCCTTGCCGCGCAGGAGCTCCGCGCCCAGCGTGGCGCCGCCGCCCTTGCCGCCGCCGCCCAGCCCGAAGGTGCCCAGGCCCGCGTTGGCGATGGGGGCCTTCCCGATGAGGCCGGACAGCTTGTAGTTGGAATTCTTCGCGTTCTTGCTGCCGGGGCCACTGCCGAGCTTGTCCACGGCGGCGAGCAAATCGTTGGTGGCGGGGCCCGCGGCGGACAGCTTGGCCAGCGCCTTGAGCGCCTTGTTCTGCGGCGGCGTGGCGGCGGCCACCGCTTTCTCGGGCTGCTTCGGCGGCGGTGGCGTCTTCTCCACAGGCTTGGGCGGGGCCTTCTCCGCCACCTTCTCCTTGGTGGGCTTCTTCACCTTCTCCTGGAGGGCCTCCAGCTTCTTCTTCACCTCTTCCTTCTTCTTCGGCTCGGGCGCGATGAGGCGCAGCGCCACGGGCGGAAGGCTCTTGTGCTGGAAGTCCGCCACCTCCGGCTGGTCCGGCTTCATGACCAGGAACGCGGCCATGGCGGAGGCGAAGAGGCCCAGGCACGTCAGCGTCAGCCAGGGCAGGCCCTTGAGCGGGTTGACGAAGACGCGCGCGGGCTTGGGCGCGGCGTAGGCCACCAGGGACATCTGTCCCTGCGTCAGGCGCGCGGCGGTGCCCTCGCGCAGCGTGAGGAAGCGGCGGCTGCCGTCGGACTCCAGGGCCGCGCCGGTGACGGGGGTGAAGCGGCCGTCACCGCCGCTCTTCTCCACGTCGGTGCCCGGCGGCACGAAGAGGCGGAAGGCGTTGTTGAGCGGCTCGGCCAGCGTGAAGGGCGCGCCCTCCGGCAGCGTGAAACCCCACAGGGGCATGGCCCCCTCGAGGTCCAGCGAGGCCTGCACCGGCTTCTTCTTGTCCGGCGCGAAGCGGCGCGCGTCGCGGCGGATGGCGCCCCAGTACAGCTCCAGGTAGAGCTGCGCTGTGCCCTTGCCGGGCGCGATGCGCGGCGCATGCGTGGGCCGCGCCAGCGTGCGCTGCTCCTGCAGCAGCGGCCCCGTGGGCTCTGGGAGCGGGTCGAGGGCGAGGTCCGCCATCAGCTCGTCCGCGAACTGCATGCCCGAGTTGGCGGCGGGGGCCGGCTCCGGTGCGGCCCGGCGGCGGGCGGAAGGCACGGTGCTCGCCGGTACGCCCGCGGGAGCCTGCCGCGCTCCAGGCACGGGGATGACGGCGGGCTGCGCCTGCGGGAGTCCCTGCGCGTGGCCGCCAGCGGCGTGGACGGCGGCCTGCTGCGCCACGGGCGGAACCACGGCCACCGCGGGCACGGGCTGCGCGGGCGTGGGGTAGGCCAGCTGCGTCGCCACATGGACGGGAGGAACCGCGGCCACCTGCTGTGGCACGCGCGCGGCGGGCATGGTGGCGGTGGACACGGGCGGGACCGCCGTGGCCGGACGGAGCTGCCGCGCGGGCGCGGCGGAGGGCGGTGGGGCCGCGGGCGCGGCGACCTGCGGTGGCGCCGCGAACGGCGTGGGCGCCTGGGCCGCGCCGAGCAGCGCGGCGACCTCGGGCGGCGGCTGCGGCTTGGCCTCTTGCGGCTTCTGCGACAGCACGCGCGTCTTCAGGATGAAGGGGCCACAGAGGACCTCATCCACCGGCCGGATTTCACAGGCGGAGACGCGGTGGCCATTGACGAAGAGCCCCGTGCTGGAGCTCGCGTCCTGCACCGCCGCGCGGCCGTTCTGGAAGTAGAGCAGCGCGTGCCGCGGCTCCACGGACGGGTCATCCAGGCGCAGGTCGGAGGATGGATCCGAGCCGAGCGCATAGGTGCCCGGGACGAACACCTCGGTGCCCACGAGGAGACCGTCGCGGAGGATGACGACTTGCAAGACGCTGGGCTGGCCGCTCAACGGTGACGCTCCATTCAAGGGCTGGGGGGCGGTGCTGCCCTAGTGGTCGTACACCGTGGAGAGCGTTTCGGAGCGGAAGCTCTCGCGCTCGCGGATCATCGACCGCGTCTTCAGTTCCTTGCGGTCATAGAGGTACACGGCTCCGGACTTGTTCGTCTGTCCCTGGATGAGCCGGTCATCGAAGTCGATGCGCGCCGGGCCTCGCTGCGGCAGCGCGTTGTTGGAGGAGGCCGTGGCCGCGTCGCCCGTCACGGGGTCCACTACGGACGAGCCCTTGGTCTCGATCTTCGGCGGCGTCTTGGAGGCCGCCTTCTTGGCGGCCTTGGACTTCGCCTGGCGCGAGGTACGGCCGCGGCTCTGGGCCCAGGCTTCGGCCGGAGCCACCAGCGTGCCGACGCCGAGAAGCTGGGCGACAGCCATGCAGAAGAGGAAGCGTCGCATCATCAACAGGTTAAGCGATGCGTGTACCGAGCTGTCAACGCACACTCCGGCGCGCGCATGTGACGCCGTGCGCACCCAGGTGTAGAGGGCACTCCACCCCATGTGGGGCGCGTCCACCACGGTGACGCGGGGATGTTGCCGGGACGCTGGAAAGATGGCGTGCGGTGCTGCGTTTCGAGTTCGCCGGAGGATGGGGGATGCTCTCGCGCGGATGCTACGGGCGCGGATGAGCAGGAATCGCAGGCGTGCGGTGCTGGTGGTGCTGAGCGTGTCGATGGTCGCCACGGGCGTGGTGGTGCATCGGCTCCGTGAAACAGCCGCACCCGCTCCGGTATCCGCCGCGGCGCGCCCTGTCTTGTCATCCGTGGGGCCTCGGCTCACGAGCAATGAAACATCCCAGCCGCTCTCCATCCAGGGGGAACGGCTGGTGCCGGGGCTGTCGCTATCGCTGGGCCCTCCGCTGTCGCTGCGCCTGCCGTTGACGGTGGTGGACGCCACGCACGCCTATGCGCGGCTGCCCGCGGGGCTCCGTCTGCCAGAGGATGCGCCGCAAGCGGTGGTGGAGGCGCGGCTCGTCGGGGCGGACGGCGCCGAGTCGGAGGGCGCGGCGCGGCTCACGGTGGTGAACGACGCGGCCTTCACCGACCTGACGGCGATGGTGCCCGCGCCGGATGGGCGCACGCTCTTCATCACTTCGCCCCCCACCGACACGGTGTTCGCGCTGGAGGTCGACACCGGGCGTGTGTCGCGGCTGGCCACGGGAGACGGTCCCGCCGCGCTGGCGGCCTGGACGGATTCGGCCGGCCGGCCCTGGCTGGGCGTGACGCACCGGTATCAGCCGGAGCTGTGGCTGTATGCGCTGGATGCGCTGGACGCCGCGCCTCGGGTGCTGCCCGCGCCGCTGGGGGCGGAGGGGCTGACCGTGGATGGCCGAGCCGGCGTGGCCTTCGTGGCCGAGCGTGTGCGGGACCAGGTGCAGGCGCTGTCGCTGGCGGACGGGCGCATACGCTGGTCGGCGCCGGTGGACCCCAACCCTCGGGCGCTGGCGCGGTGGAAGGACCTGCTGGCGGTGGGCAGTCTCCAGACAGGGCAGTTGGAGCTGCTGCGGCAGGAGGACGGGACGCTCGTTTCCACGGTGGCGCCGGGGCCGGGTGTGTCCATCGTCGGAGGCAACACCGAGCGCTTCCGCGAGCAGGTGATGGGCGGCAAGGCGCCGCGCTTCCTGGTGGCGAGCGAGCGGCTGGGGCACGTCTTCATGTCGAGCCTGGGGCCGAACGTGGGGCCCAATCCCCAGCGCATGGAGGTGAGCGCGAACAGCGGTGTGTCGGTGGTGGAGCCCTCGCGGGGCGGCTACGTGCGGCACCGGGGCTTCGGCGCGGGCGGCACGGAGGGGCTGGCGCTGGACGACGGCGCGGGACTCCTCTACGCGGCGGACGTGGGACTGGGGCTCGTGCGGGTGTTGGATGCGCGAGCGCTGGTGTCGGGGGACGCGCCCGCCCGGCGCGCGGTGCTCCAGGAGGTGGCGGTGGCGCCGCCCGACGGTACGCCGCGCATCCGGCCGCCCGAGGACTTCGGGGTTCGGGGCAGGGCGGGCGAGGAGCTCCATTCGGGCCCCAGCGCGCTGGCGCTGTCACCCGACGCGCGCACGCTGTACGTGCTCAACCGGTTCACCCGGACGGTGGCGGTGGTGGACGTGCGCGAGGCGAGGGCGGGCAAGGCGCGGGTGGTGCGTCAGCTTCCGGTGGAGACGTCTCGCGCGCAGGCCAAACGCCGGCTGGGGCAGGTCCTCTACTACGCGGACCTGGGACGCACGGGCATCACCTGTGACGGCTGCCACATTGAGGGCCACACGGGAGGCATCTTCTACGAGAAGACGCAGCCCAACCGCATCTACCGCTCCACGACGCTGCGAGGCAGCCGCGACACGCCGCCGTACTTCACGCCCGCCAGCCACGTCAGCCTCGTGGACACGGTGCGCTTCGTGGGCGCGCGCAACCGCTTCCGCAACCCGGACCTGTCGCCGTCGGAGGTGGAGGCGCTGGCCCTCTTCAACGCGCTCCTCGTCACGCCGCCCAACCCCCATCGCGGCGAGGACGGCGCACCGTTGGAGACGGTGGCGTTGCCGGACGGGAGGGTGGGGCGCCCGGCGCGAGGACGCGCGCTGTTCGAGGGCAAGGGCGCCTGTGTGACGTGTCACCCGGCGCCCCTCTACACCTTGGACCAGGACCTGGCCACGCGGGGCCGGTACCTCGAGGTCGGCACGCCGGTGGCGCTGCCGCTGAGACTGGAGCAGCAGGACCTGGTGCCCGGCGCGGCGACGCCGTCCCTGGTGGGGGCGTGGGATGTGTGGCCCCTGCTGACGAGCGCCACCGCGGGCTATGGGGTGAAGGACAACCGGCTCGTGGTGGAGACGCGCTTCGCGCTGCGCGCGCTGCTGGAGACGTCCGGGCCCCAGCACGGCCACGCCAGCGCGCTGACGTCCGAGGAGCGCGATGACCTGCTGGCGTTCCTGCTCACGCTGTAGGCCGTCACCTGGCTGTCCATGCTCGGAGGACACGGGGAGTCACGGCGCCTCCGGGGGGGCTCAGCGCCCGTTCCACGGGGGGCCGAATTGTCGGTCCGTGCTGTGTCACTTGCGCGGTGCTTGCAGGCTTCGTGTCACCAGCGCTTGCGTTGTCACCGGGGCCTAAGGTGTAGAATCGGACTGATGCGCGCCCTCACGCGGTCCGTCTGGCTCATTCCCGTGCTCTTGCTGTCGTGTTCCGACGCGGGCCTCTACGCGCTCAATGGCCGTGGCCCTGGCGGGAAGGACCGCGCCAGCTTCGCCGGCACCGTCTGCGTGCCGCTCGCGGGCGGCGAGGCCTTTCCCACGAAGGTGATTTTCGCGCTCCAGGGCGGCGAAGGCGTCGAGCGGGAGGTGGTGGGTTACGCCACCGATGCGTTGTCCACGCTCTCCAGCCGCTTCTCCGGTCCCTTCGTCCAGTTCGGCCTCGTCGCGTACCACACGGTGGCGACGGGCCTGCTGGGCCGCTTCTCGGATGCGTCCGACTTCCAGGCTGCGCTGCCGCGCTACGCCACCTACCAGGAGTCCGGCCCCGTGAGCGTCCGCGCCGCCCTGCGGCTGGCCAAGACGCTGCTGTCGGGCGACATGCAGACGTCCTGCCGCGGCGAGGTCGCCCGCACGCGCTACGTCATCGTCGTCGTGGTGCGCAGCCAGGACACCAGTTGCGCCAACCCGGCCTTCAACGTGGGGCTCGACTCGCGTTGCAGCGCGCTGGGCAACACGTCGGCGTGCAGCCAGTGTGAGCTCACCGCCGTCACCGGCGAAATCAAGGCGCTGGCCTCGCAGTTCAGCGCGGGCGAAGTGGTGGTGCAGCCCATCTACGTGCGCGGCGAGACGCCAGACCCCATCACCCGCCAGCACGTGGCCGCCATCGCCAACGCTGGCGGCACCGAGCCGCTGGAGACGGACGCGGCGGGCCTGTCGGGCACCCTCACCAACATCCAGTACGCCGCGCGGACCAACACCCTCAAGCTCAAGCGCTTCTTCGCCTACAACCGCAACGTGGTGGTGCGCGCCGGGCAGGTGCTCGTCGACAGCGACGGGGACGGCCTTCCCGACGAGGATGAGGCGTTGATGGGCACCGACCCCGGGCGCCAGGACACGGACCAGGACGGGTTGATGGACGGCGTCGAGGTCCGCATGGGCCTGGACCCGCTCCAGCCGGACGTCATCAACGGCTGCAACGTGTCCCTGGACGAGGACGGCGACCGGCTCAACACCTGCGAGGAGCGCGTGCTGGGCACCAACGCCTGCATCGGTGACACGGACGGGGACGCGCTTCCGGACCTGGTGGAGGCGCTGGTGATGACGAACCCGCTCATCCCCGAGGACCTGCTCGATACGGACCGCGACGGCATCACCAACGTGTCGGAGGTGGAGGCGCACGGAGACCCGCTCAGCGCCGACCTCGACTTCCACCGCGAGCGCGGCTACGGCTACGAGCTGGTGGAGACCACGCCCACCGCGGACGGCCGCAGCTGCTACCAGGTGCGAGTGGAGAACGTCACCGTCGTCCCCACCCGCGAGCGGCCACACCCCTTCATCCCGGGCGAAGTCATCAAGGCGGGCACCAACGAGGTGTACCTCTACCTCCAGGCTGGCCGGGACAATGATCCACGGGGCGCGGGCATCGGCTCGCTCCTCATCCAGGAAATCCAATACAGCGAAGAGGAGGGCCGCCTGCCGGCGGGCATCATCCCCCTGGAGCCCGACACCTTCATCCCGGGGACCTGAAGCCCTCCTTGGATGTGGGGTCCACCCCTCGCCTTCACTGGGGAGTGCCCCCCACACCTTTTGTTCGACGCGTCCCTGCTCGTGCCCAACTCACTGACATTCCAGGGCTTCCCCCAAGTGTCTGGTACGGATCGTTCCTTGCTAGGCGTCCGGCGTTGAAAGGAGTCACCATGACACGCGCTCGTTTCGCTTCAGCCCTCACGCTGGGGGCTTTCCTCGTCCTCGGCCCCACGGGGGCGCTGGCGCAGTCCAACAACAACCCCGACAACCCGGAGTGTCTGGGCGACCGGTGCGGCATGCCGCTGGAAGTCGGCGGTGGCTGTGGCTGCGGCGCGGGCGGCAGCGTGTGGGTCAACTACACGGACGACGGCGACACGCTGTCGTACACGGACGACGCGGACGGCGACGGCCGCGCGGATGACCGCGACAACTGTCCCTTCGTCTCCAACCGCGACCAGGCGGACGACGACGGCGACGACGTGGGCAATGCCTGCGACAACTGCGCGTCGCTCTCCAACTTCCAGCAGCGCGACGCGGACGGCGACGGCATCGGCGACGACTGCGACCCGGACCAGGACAACGACGGCCGCGACAACGCGGAAGACAACTGCCCGCTGGTGCCCAACCCCGGCCAGGAGGACCTGGACAGAGATGGCCTGGGCGACGTCTGCGACCTGGACGACGACGGTGACGGTGAACTGGACGGCGACGACAACTGCCCCCGCGTCTACAACCCCGACCAGATCGTCAAGGACGAAGAGGCTCACTTGTGCCGCGTGGATGCGGACAACGACAACATCTCCGACAGCAGCGACAACTGCCCGGGTGTGCCCAACCCCGACCAGCGGGACACGGACGGTGACGGCGTGGGCGACGCGTGCGACCCCGACATCGACGGCGACAGCGTGCTCAACACGCAGGACAACTGCCCCGCCGTCGATAACCGCGACCAGCGCGACGACGACCGCGACGGCATTGGCGACGCGTGCGACACGCGCTACTGCCTGGTGACGAACCCCGAGCGCCCCGACGACTGCCTGGACCCGAAGTCGCCGTTCACCGTCAGCGCCGGTGGCCTGTTCCGCACGGACAAGGCCGGCGTCACCATCCGTCCGCCGCTGTTCGCCAACCGCAACGGCGCGGCCATGGAGTACGAGTGGGTGGTGGTGAAGCGCCCCTCGGGTTCCATCTCGGTGGTGGAGCGTCCGCAGGGTGCCGTGACGCTCAGCCGCGACTGGCAGTACATGTACGTCGACGGCAGCGTGCCTACCTTCGTCCCGGACAAGAAGGGCGAGTACCAGCTCCAGCTGACCGCGCGCCTGGCCTTCTCCGACCGCGTCTTCCCGGACCAGCGCGTGTCCACCTCCACCCTCACGGTGCTCGTGGGGGATGACCCGAAGGAGGGCACCAACTGCAGCTCGGTGCCCGCCGGCTTCAGCGCCACCGCCCTGGGCGCCGCGCTGCTCAGCGTGCTGATGCGCCGCCGCCGTCCCCAGCAGTAACCTCGCCGTCCCCCTCCAGGAGGTCCCTTCCGCATGCGCCGCTTCGTTCGTACCTCGCTGCTCGCGGCGGGCCTCCTGGCTTCGGGCCTGTGGTCCTGTTCGGACGCCATGCTCGAATCGAGGGTGGATGCGCTCTCCAACCTCGATGACCGGCTGACGCTCGAGGGGCGGGTGTGCACGCGCCCGCCCAGCCCCTCTGGCTTCCCGGTGAAGGTGGTGGTGGTCATCGACGAGTCGGGCAGCATGTGCGTCTCCGACCCGCCGGGCGCGCAGCTCGACAACGGCTTCTGCCAGCGCCGGGAGATTCTGGACATCATCCCGGAGGGCGTCACCGAGCCCGCGCGCGTGCGCGCCCTCAAGCGGCTGGTGCAGCAGTTCCGGGAAGTGAATGCGCAGGGCGGCAACGTGCAGGTGTCCGTTGCTCCCTTTGAAACGAACGTGCGCAACGTCTGGCCGCCCACCACGACGGGGGACCGCTTCGCCCGGCCGGACAACAACATCGACAGCTACATCGAGGGCCTGCAGAGCCAGTTGGGCAAGGGCACCGACTACCAGGGCGCCCTGTCCTACGCCTACAGCCTCATCTCCAGCGACATCAACGCGGTGGCGCAGTCCAACCCGGAGCTGCTGCCGCGCACGCGCTACGTCGTCGTCTTCCTCACGGACGGCACGCCGTATCCGCGCTGCTCGGCCACCGACAACCTCAGCGTCTACGCCGACCCGGACAACCCGGACCTGACGTGGGCGGACTCACTGAGCGACTTCTGCAACCTCACCAACACCACGGACCAGATTGACGGGTTCGAGGTGGGGACGGACCGCAACCAGAACTACCAGCTGTTCAGCTATGTGCGGCGGCTGATGGAGTTGAAGGACCAGTACAACGTGGGCGATTTGCGCATGCACACGGTGCTGCTCTTCAACCAGGAAGCGGTGCGGGCGTGTGGTCCCATCTGCCAGGACATCTACGGCGTGTACCCGGGCGTGGAGCCGGCGCGCTACCCGGAGGCCGCGAAGAAGATCGCCGCTTGGCTGCTGCGGCGCTTCGCGGACATCGGCAACGGCGTGTACCAGGAGTTCAACGACACCGGCGAAATCTCCAACCTGGGCCTGGGCGCGTTGGACTACTCATCGTTCGCCTCGCGCAACGTGATGAAGACGTTGATGGTGGAGTCGCTCAGCTCCGCGCCGGGTGACACCGGCCGCGTGCTGGACAGTGATGGGGACGGGGTGCCGGATTCCATCGACAACAGCTTCACGCTGAAGACCAACACCTTCGTGGCGGACAGCGACGGCGACTGCCTGGATGACGGCTTCGAGTACCGCCGCGAGGACCAGGGCTTCCGCGCCGCCAATGATTTGGACGCGCGTGGGTGCAACCCGGCCTCGCCGCTGACGCCCAACTGCGTCTGCCGGGACACGGACGGTGACGGCCTGTCCCAGTTCGCCGAGGACTACCTGCGCACGCGCACCGGCATCGTGGACAGCGACGGAGACGGCGTGCCGGACGGCCTGGAGGCGCGCTGGGGGCTCAACCCGCTGGAGAACAGCGTGTCGGGCCTGGACACGGACGGTGACGGCATCCCCGACGCCCAGGAGCTGCGTGCGGGCAGTGACCCCACGCGCCGCGACAAGGCCTTCCACGAGCGCTTCGGCTACCAGTACGAGACGCGCATCGCGGAGGTCCGTCCCGACGGCAGCCTCTGCTACGACTTCACCGTGTCCAACCTGCAGCTCGTCACGCCGCCGGACCGCTCGGGCGTGAAGCAGGGCTACAACCTCTTCAAGGTGTGGTTCGCCGAGGCGCCGGAGAGTGGCGTGAGCACGGACTACGGCGTGTGGCGCACCGCCTGCGCCTGGGCGCAGTATGCGCCGCCCAGCGTGCGGGTCCCGGTGGGGCCCGAGCTGGCCTTCGAGGATGCTGACTTCCGCCGGCCCGATACCTTGAGCAACCCGTGGAACAACCAGAACGACTGCGTCGGAATCCCGCCCTCGGGGAGCGCCAATCCGTGAGCCGCGTTGTCCGAGTCCTGGCGGGCGTCCTGGTGGCCGTGGCGATGGTGATGGCGTGTACGGATTCCTATCTGTACGACCCTCGCCGTGACACGGAAGTGCCGGTGGACCGGGCGGTGACATTGGAAGGCCGCTTCTGCAGCGTGGGCAGCAATGAGGTGGTGCGGCCCATCAAGCTGGTGGTCGCCATGGACGCCTCGCAGTCCATGCGGGTGAGCGACCCGGACGGCGCGCGCGCCACCGCGCTGGTGGAGCTCATCCAGAACCTGCCCAGGGACCCCGAGGTGCACCTGGCGGTGATGCTCTTCGCGGGCAGCACCACGGCCTTCCTCACGCAGCAGCCGGGCAACCCGCCCCAGGACGGCTTCGTCCAGGTGTCCTCCATGGATGACGCCACGCTGCGGCGCCTGACGGAGCAACTGCTCACCTTCCGCAACCCCGACACCTCGCCGAACCGGGACTCGACGGACTTCGTCAAGCCGCTGTCGGACATCTACTCGCTCATCAACACGGACATCGCGCGCAGCCGGCTGGACCCGGGCGGTGCGCAGGCGCTGGCGCAGGCGCGTTACTCCGTCATCTTCCTGTCGGACGGCAAGCCCACCAACGACCAGGATGACGAGCTGCTCCGGGGTGACGCGGTGGTGCGCATCCGCCAGTTGCGGGATTTGGTGGAGGACGTGCGCGTCAACACCGTGCACGTCTTCAACCCCACGCAGCCGGTGTCCTCGGTGTGTGACCTGTCTGGTGACGGGGGCTGCCCGCTGCTCATCATCAACCAGAACGCGGACCGGTTGGAGCAGATGGCGACGCTGGGTGGCGGCAACTTCCGCGACTTCCGCAACAACGAGCCCATCAACTTCCTGGACTTCACCTTCGGCCAGGTGCGCCGCGCCTTCATCGTGAAGGAGATGGTGGCCTTCAACTTCTCCGCGCCGCCGGGCAGCCCGGTGGGCGAGGCGGACTCGGACGGTGACGGCCTGACGGACGCGCGCGAGCTGGAGCTGGGCACGGACCCGCACAAGGTGGACACGGACGGGGACGGCTTCAGCGACGGCGTGGAGGTGTACTTCCGCGACCGCGGCGTGGACTTCAACCCCACGCAGGAGGCCCTGCCGGACGGCGGCGGGCTGGACCGCGGGTGTCCGCCGGCGCTGCGCGGCGTGGACTCGGACTGCGACGGCCTGCTGGACTGCGACGAGCAGTTCGTGGGCACCAACGCGACGCTGGCGGACAGTGACCGGGACGGCGTGCCGGACGGCATGGAGTGGCTGGGTGGCACACAGGGCGCCAGCAACGATTTGGACGAGGACCCGGACAACGACGGGCTGACGAACCGCATGGAGCTGCGGATGCACACCCGGCCGCTGGTGGTGGACACCGCGGACCTGTCGGTGAACGGCTACCGCTACGCCTTCGAGGCGGACGGCCCGCCGGACAACCTGGGCCGCCAGTGCTACCGCTTCCGCGTGGAGAACGTCCTGCTGGCCCCCACGATGGCGTCCGCGGACGACGCGGGCGTGGTGCAGCGCGGGGCGGGCTTCAACGACATCGCGCTGTCCGTGGCCATGGTGCCCGGAGACGACCCCACCGCCCGGACGCTTGTCCGCACCTTCCGCGTGAATGACGTGCGCTACCCGGTGGGCGGCATCAAGTCGCCCGCCGATGGCGTCATCCGCGTGGAACCCGAGCAGCTCGTCGACGGCTGCCCCGGCCGCCCCGACGACGTGCCCCCGACGCCTTGAGAACCGACGCCATGCCCACCTCTGTTCGTCTGTTGCCGCTCGCGTTGCTCGTCCTCGCCGCCTGTTCCTCTGGAGGAGGCGAGACACCCGACGCGGGGACTCCCGTGGTGGAGGACCTGTGCAATTCGCGCGAAGAGGCGCTGACGCGGCCCGAGTGCGAGCTCAAGCCGGGCGAGCCGCTGGAGCGCTTCCTGGCGCTGGACAGCGAGCCGCGCGCTGGTGACCAGGACTGGTACCGCATTGTCCTGCCGCCCGGCACCAACGCCCGCACGCTGCTGAACGTCAACGGGACGTACCTGGCGTTCAGCACCGCGGTGAATCTGTCCGTCACCATCCTGGGGCCGCTGCCGGACGGGAAGGAGGGCTCGCTGGCGAGGAAAGAGGACAAGCACGCCCAGGGCGCGCCCCGTCCGGTGGACATCGTGTTGCCGCTGCGCGACGGGCTGGAGAACCAGACGCTGCTGGTGCTGGTGCAGGACGCGCCAGACGTGCCGTCCCGGCCCAACTTCGACGCGCGCAACAAGTACCGGTTGACGGTGCGCATCGACCAGAACCCGGACGCGCAGGAGCCCAACGACACGCACGAGACGGCCACGCCGCTGGTGCTGACGCAGTCCGGGGAGATGCTGATGGGCGCCTCCACCGGCTATCTGGCCACGGACAATGACGTGGACCACTACGCCTTCGACCTGGCCGAGGGGAAGATTGCCTACGTGCACATCACCGCGCCCGACCTGGACGCCGTGCCCAACTGGCGCCTGTCCTACGAGCTGTGGCGCCCGGGCTTCACGGAGAAGGAGGACGAAGGCGTGGTGCTGCCCCAGGTGCGCGGCGGCGAGCTGGCCACCGCGCGCAAAGTCAAGGTGGAGCACGCGGGGCGGTGGACGCTGGTGGTGAAGGGCTACCGCGGCACCAATGACCGGGACACGGCCCAGGGCGACCTCACGCAGCCCTACGAGGTGGAGGTGCGCGTGCTGGAGGAGGAGGACCCGCAGGACCGGCCGGACCCGCAGCGCCCGGAGGTGCCCGATAACGACCGGGCGCAGCGTGCCACCACGCGCAATCTGAGCGCCGCCACGCCCGGCGGCGCCGGCTCGTCTGTCTCCTTCACCGGCCGCCTGGGCTACATCTCCGACCGGGATTGGTACTCGGTGCGGCTGCCGGCCTCCAGCACCCCCACGCTGCTGCGCTACCGGCTGGTGCCGCTGGAGACGGGTGGCCGCTTCCCCGCGATGCCGGTGACGGCCTCGCGCGTGGTGCACGTGTTCACCCTGATCGCCACCGGGGGCCCCTTGAACGAGTCGCGGGAGCGCTGCGCCACCGACGCCGCCGTCTGCCCGCGCGACTTCTCGGAGAATCCCGACGCCCGGACCCTGGTGGATCGCTTCTGCCGGCGCACGGATTTGCCCGCGCCCATGTGTCTGCACTCGTCTCGCGAGGAGGCCGTGGGCAACTCGCGCTTCACCGCCCTGAGCAACTTCCGGGGTGTCATCCCGGTTCCGGCGCATGACGCCGCGCTGATGTACTACTTCCTGGTGCAGGACAACGGCTCGTGGGTGGACGACAAGGACTACCGTCTGGAGGTGAGCTGGGACGCGGAGGACGCGGACGAGCTGTCTCGCTACGTCAATGGCGCGGAGGCGCCGGTGGCGCGGACGCTCGCGTCCACCACGGCCTTCCCGTCGCCGCCCGACACTGCGGAGTTCTCCGTCACGGGCCAGTTGTCGCACGGCCACGGCCGGCTGCGCAGCGGCACAGACCGCATCAACGGGCTCGGGGTGCGTGGCCCACTGGACTACGACGCCGTACCTTCCGACGTGGACTCGTACGTGTTCGACCTGCCCTCGGTGCCTCCGCCGGAGGACCGGACGTGGCTGCTCCAGTGGGAGGTGGCGAAGCTGGCCGACGGTGGCACGCCGCACGGCCTGGCGCTGGACCTCACCTTCTGTGACGGCGATGCGACGGACGCCGGTGTCGGCACCTGCACGCCGGTGCGCACGGGAAACCGGGGGCCGCTGACGCTGGGCTACCGCTCGGACGCGCTGCGCGCCTGGCACACGCCGTCCAACGCGGGCACCAGCAGCCTGCAGTCGCTCTACCAGTTGGAGGACCGTCCCAATTCCACCGTCGTCACCCTGGCGCCCTATGCCTGCGGCTGCCTGGAGCGGCGCTTCATCCGCGGCGGCACCCTGCGCGTGGACGTGACGGCGTCGGAGCGGCTGGACTACGAGCGGGTGAACTACACGCTGCGCACCGGCCACGGGGACTATCCGCAGAGCTATCCGGTGGACGGCGGGACGACGGTATCGTGCCCGGTCGTCACCGACGGTGGGACGACGCCGGACGGAGATGGCGGCGTCATCCAGAACTACGCCGGGGGCTGCAACTTCACCTACCAGCCATGAGGCGGGTGGCGTCAGGGCGGGAGCGCTGGCTCCCGCCCGTCACGCGGTGGTCCGCGAGGACTTCAGGGCGCGACGCCCAGCCCGTTGAGGGTGATGACCTGCTGGGCGGCGTTGGCGGCATTGGATTCGATGGTAATCGTGCCGTCGTATTCCACGTCATCGGTGGGCATGAACGCCACCGTCAGGTAGGCGCGGTCATACGTCTCCAACCGCAGCGGCGTGCCTGGGGTGAAGCCTTCGGGAAGCTGGAGGGTGAAGACGCTCGGCGCCGACAGGGTGATGGCGGTGATGTCCAGCGGGTCCAGGCCGCGGTTCTGGATGGCCAGCGAGTTGTAGGCCGTCTGCCCGACGTAGGTGCCGTGGTTGAACTCGCGGTTGAACGTCAGCGCCGCGCGGTCGATGAAGAGTGTGGGCGCCTGGGGAAGCTCCGTCTCCTCCCCACAGCCAGCCAGGGCGAAGAGGATGATGGGGAGCCAACGGGTACGCAGTCGCATGGACATACACGCCTCGCATGAGGGTCTGAAGATGACGCCGGTTGTAACAGTGTTTGGCCGCAAGGCCCAGGCAGCAGCGGTGCTGCTTTTTGCGTCGCTTTGGGGTGCCTGCGACGGCACGCGCGAGGACTTCATCGGCGCGCGTGTGAAGGACACCTGCGGCGCGGCCTGGCCTGTGTGCGACCGCGTGGCGGGCTGTATTCTCGGTTCGGAAAGTTATTCGGAAGGCCGCTTCCCTGGCCGGCAGCAGCTCATCGTCCAGTTGAAGGAAGCCTCCACCGTGAAGGTGAGCCTCTTCCTGGAGGACGTCACCGCGGCGGGAAGTGAAACCGTGATGCTCTTCCATGAAGAGGGCTGCCGGGCGCGCATCCGCCGGGCCACGGAAGGGCGCGCGGTGTTGGATGTGATGGAGCGACAGGGCTCCTTCACCGAGGAGGCGGAGCTCACCGGCGTGGGCGACCACCTCATCGAGTTCGAGTCCGACATGCAGGCGCGCTACATCATCAAGGTGGACGTGACGCCGCTGCGCAATCGCTAGCGTCCGCCCTTGAGCTTGCGCACCAGGTGGTCCGCCACGCGGAAGCTGTTGGCGCTGATGGTGAGCGTGGACGGCACGCTGCCGCCGGTGGGCATGAAGCTGCCGTCCACCACGTAGAGGTTGGGCATCTCGTGGGCGCGGCAGTCGCGGTCCAGCACGGACGTCGCCGCGTCGTCGCCGAAGCGGCAGGTGCCGTGCTGGAGGATGGACGTCTCCCCGCTGGTGGTGCCGCGCCGGACGTCATCCGGGTCCAGGCGCAGGAGGACTTCCTCGCCGCGCTCCACCAGGAAGCGCGTGGCCGCCAGGTCCATGGGGTGCCGGTCCACGGTGATGGCCGCCACGGGGATGCCGTAGCGGTCCTTCACGCTGCCCTCCACGCTGACGTAGGTGCCGGCGGTGGGGAGGAACTCGGCGTAGACCTCGAACTGGAGGATGCGTGAGTCGCGGTACTCCCGCATCTTGTCCTTCAACGCCTTGCCGAAGAGGGCCTTCTCGCCCTTGCCCGCCAGCCCCACCGCGGCGTGGATGGGATTGGGGTGGGCCCACATGAAGCCCAGCGTGCCGCCCTTGCGGAAGCCGAATCGGGCGTCGGGCATCAGGTAGAAGTCCTGGAGGCTGCGGTTGACGAAGGGAGATGGGTCCTTCAGCCACGGCCGCGCGGCGGACTGCTTCGACAGGCGGAAGGTGGCGTGGGATTCGCCGAACGAGCTGAAGGTGAGGTTGCGCCCCACCAGTCCGTTGCCGTTGGCCAGGCCTTTCGGGAAGCGGCTGGAGGTGGAGTTGAGCAGGAGGCGCGCGCTCTCCACGGCGGTGCAGGACACGACGATGACCTTCGCCGGCTGCTCGCGCGTCACACCGTCCGCGTCGAGGTAGACGACGCTCCGCGCGTGGCCCTGCTTGTCCACCTCCACCGTGCGCGCCATGCAGCCGGGACGCAGGTCCACATTGCCGGTGGCCACGGCGGCGGGGATGAGGCTGGCGTTGGTGCCACTCTTCGCGCCCGTCTCGCAGCCGTAGCTGCCGCACAGCGCGCAGTACGAGCACGGCGCCCGGCCCCGGTAGGGCTTGCTGAGGATGCCGCGCGCGGTGGGCAGGGAATGCCAGCCCATGGCGCCGCACGCCTCGTCGATTTCCTTCGCCACCGGATGCACGTCCAGCGGCGGTAGCGGGTAGGGGCCACTGCGCGGCTCGGCGAAGGGGTGGGGGACGGACTCGCCGGACACGCCCAGCTCCGCCTCGGCCTTGTCGTAGAAGGGCGCCAGCTCCTCGTAGGAGATGGGCCAGTCCGCCACGGTGCTGCCGGGCACGGCGCCCAGCGTGGAGCGCAGCCGGAAGTCCACCGGCTTGAGCCGGTAGAAGAAGCCGCTCATGTGGACGGTGCCACCGCCCACGCAGTTGGCCGTCCACGCCGCGCTCGTCTTCTCGTAGCGGCCCTTCGCGCCCTGGCGCACCAGGTGTGGCTCCTCCCACGGCACCGGCATGAAGAAGTTCCGGCGGCTGTTCAGGATTTCGTCGTGGATGAAGTCCTTGGGCTGGTAGTGCGGGCCCTTCTCCAGCACCACCACCTTGAAGCCCGCGCGGCCCAGCTCCAGCGCCATGGGCGCGCCGCCCGCGCCGCTGCCGATGATGCAGACGTCCACCTCGGGCAGGCTCATCGGTGGACCCCACACTCACGTAGGCACTTGGGCCCGTCGTAGCCTTCCGGCGGCGCGGAGGCGACGGTGCCCACGGTGTCGAAGCCCATCAGCCGCCAGCCCACCTTGCCCTGGTTGCCGCCGTAGGACGGGTCCCCGAGGAAGCCCTCCAGCGTCATCACCGTCAGCAGCTCGAAGAAGTGCGCCTCGCCGCTGCGGGGCGGGCTGTCCTTGAAGAGGGTGAGCAGTTCGTCCTGCTGCTCGGCCGTCAGGGCGGCGAAGCCCTTCTGGTGCATGCGCTGGGCGCGGCGCTCCAGGGCCGCCACGCCGGAGAGGAAGTCCTCGCGCACGGGCTCCAGCTCGGGTGTCTGGAGGATGCGGTCGATGTAGACGGGGACGTTCGCGTCGAGGGCGCCCGGGTCTTCGTCTCGCGGGAGGATGCGCTCGGTGGCGGCGGCCACCACCGCGTATTCGAAGGAGGAGAAGGTGCGCGGGGCCTGGCCGTCCTGCTTCGCCGCCAGGGGACCCGTGTCCGCGGGGGGCGTCTTCTCTTGGGATTCGGAGGAGCGCTTGCAGGCGGGGCCGAGCAACACCACGCCTCCGCCCAGGAAGGTCAGCCGCTGGATGAGGGAGCGCCGGGACAGGCGCCCCCGATTGGAATGCGCACGTGTCATACGGCGCGCGAGCCTAGCGCACGCAGGCGCTTCGCGCTGGCTTCATGAAACATGCGCGGTGGCTCCCCGCCGCGCGGCGCTGGCGTAGGATGCCGCCACGACGTGCAGGGCCGACAACACACGAGGAGTGGCACATGAAACGGCATGCCTGGGCTCTGGGCCTGGTGCTCGCGCTGGGGTGTGGCAAGGACAGCAACCCGACGCCCCCTGACGCGGGCGGTAACCCCGACGGCGGTCCGATCGACACCTCGCCCTTCGCGAAGTTCGTGGTGGATTCGAGCGAGGGCCAGTTCGACCCCATCTCCTCCATCGCCATGGCCGTGGGTCCGCAGGACCGCATCGGCATGGCGTACTTCGTCCGCAACGGGACGATGCGGGAGAACGTGGAGAACATGGACCTGATGTACCGCGAGTTCAACGGCGGGCAGCTCGGCGCCGCGGAGCGCATCGCCACCGTGCAGCGCGTGTACGGTGTGTCCGTGGCCTTCGGGCCGGACGGTCAGCCGGTGGTGACGTACCTGGGCGGCGACCGGGAAGATCCCTCGTCGTTCTGGTTCCAGAGCGACCTGGCGGTGTCCTATCGCAGCGCCTCCGGCGCGTGGACGGAGCGCATCGTCGTGCGGCGTTCCAATGAGGCGCAGCCCGTCAATCCCACGACGGACGTGGGCTACCTCGTCGGCCTCAACCCCGCCATCGTGTTCAATGGGAGCGAGGCGATCGTCGCCTACCGGGATGGGCAGAGCGGGCAGTTCCAGAACCAGGACTTCGGGGCCAGCGACCTGGAGATTGCCAGCGGTGGTCCCACGAACTGGCAGCGCCGAGTCGCGGTGTCTTCCGGTAACAACAAGTTGGGCTACGGTGGCCACATCTCCCTGGTGATGGCGGGGACCCAGCCGGCCCTGGTGCACGACAAGGCGCCAGAGGCAGCGCAGGCCACCGGCACGGATGTGCACTTCCAGCGGCGCAACGCGGACGGTCTCACCTGGACGCCGCTGGTGCGCGTGCAGGCGGTTCCCAACACTCAGCTCGGAGCCTCGTTGGCGCATGACTCGGTCGAGGGGTTTGGCATTGCGGTCTTGAACAGGAGCTCGAACGCGCTGACGTACACGGAATGCGCTGACGCCTCCGCGACGTCCTGCACGTCTGAGCGGGACTGGTCCATGCCGGACCCCGTGTTCAACAGCGGCACGGGCGGCTGGTATCCGTCACTGGCCTTCGACCCGGTCCACCACGAGCCGTCCATCGCCTTCTACATCTGCGCCGCCGAGTCCGGCCGCAATGACACGAGCTGCAACCCGAACGACGATGCGCTGGTCATCTCCACGCGCATCCAGGGTATCTGGCGGGAGACGCTGGTGGACGCCGGCGGTGGCTGGTCGCCGAAGCTGGCGTACCTCTCCAATGGCAAGCGCGTCGTCCTGTACCGGGCGCCGGTGGTGGCGCAGGACAAGGGCGTGCTGAAGCTCGCGGTGGAGCGATGATGCGCGCGGCCCGCACGCTCGCTGCCGTGAGCTTGTCGGCCCTGATGGCCGGGGCGGGGCTGGCCGCGTGCGGCCTCGCGGACAACTCGCTGGGCGGCAGCGTGTCCGAGCTCTTCCCGCTGGAGGTGTCCCGCGTGGAGGTGCTGCGCAACCCGGAGGCGCTCCAGGTCAGCTACTACCGGAACAATGATTTGGACGTGGACCTGGTCGTCCGCCTCACCGTGTCCACGGAAGGGCTGGACCTGCGTCCCGGGACGAAGGTGAACCTTGCGGGCACCACGCCGTCGGGACAGGCGCGGGCCACGGTGGTGCACCTCAACGCGGGCGAGCCCGCGCGCGTCTTCGGGCCGGTGAACAAGGGTGACTTGCAGTTGGAGTCTGGAGGCAACCCGGGCGAACCCACGCGCGGAGACTTCTCCATGTCCTTCAGCCGGGGTGATGGCTTTGGCGCTGGCCGCAACCTGGAGGGAACCTTCTCCGTGGTGGCTCAGGACGCGAGCTTCGGCCCGGAGCCGGGCCAGTTGCTCGATGGCGGCGTTCCTCCTCCCGACGCGGGCACGCCTCCCGAATAGCGGGAGGGGCCGGAGCGCGTCAGGCAGGCTGCTGTTCGGAAATGTCGGGGGTTTGGGGGCCGCGAATGTCCCGACATTTCCGAACAGTGAGCTGCGGACGTGCTGACTACTGGGCCACGCAGGTGTTGCTGGCCAGGCCCTGGGACACGGAGGCCTGGGCCACGGCGTGCTGCGCGAGCGCCTGCGCGCCACCCTCTTCGTACACGCGGCGGGCCACGGCCAGCGCGTCACGGGCGTGGACGGTCAGCGTGGTGCCGGCGGCATCCGTCACCGCCACCGCGCCGTCCGTCGCCTCCTGGGCCTGGATGAGCATGGCGCCGGCGTCGTCGCGGACCACCATGCCGTCCTCGAGCGGCTCGAAGTAGCGGACCATCGTCTCCTGGCCCTCGCGCGCCAGCTCCATGCGCATGACGCCCGTCTCCACGTCACGCGACAGGCGCAGCGTGTCGGTGGGGCTCAGCTTGACGATGCGGGTGGTCTCCGGCGCGCCGTCGACGCTGGCGACGGGGTTGCTGCCCGTCCAGAACTCGATGCTGTTGATGACGATGGCGTCGATGAACGCGCCCAGCCCGTAGACGGGGATGATGGTGAGCACGAGGAACATCAGCCACTGCACGAACTTGTTGCCGGAGATGTTCTTGTTGAAGTTCCAGATCTTCTGCGTGAGCTGGAACTGGCCGAAGCAGCCGGTGGCGTGCATGGACATGAAACCGGCGAACATCATGGCGAGCCAGGGGGACGGACGCTTCATTCTTTGACGTCTCCTAGAGGGGGGAGGCTTGACTCCCAGTGCGCCGCGAACATGCCACGGCTCGCACGGGTGTCACGAGTCCCTTCCACACTCCGTCCGCTGTTTGCCAGTCCGACGCGCCAGACGCCTGCGGGGGCCTCAGTCCGTCTCGCTCTGAACGAGTCCGTACTTGTGGAGCAGCGAGTACAGGTGCTTCCGGTCCAGCTCGGCCTCGCGGGCGGCGCGGGCAATGTTGCCTTTGGCGCGGCCCAACAGCCGGGTGAGGTACTCGCGCTCGAAGGCGCGGATGAGCTCGTCCTTGCAGACCTTGAAGGGGCCGGTGAACTCCACCGGAAGGGAATCCCCGGCGGCGGCGGGGGCCTCGCGGGTGAACTCGCGCAGCAGGGTGTCCCCGGCCAGCTCCGGAATGTCCACCATGTGCCGGGCGCGCTCCAGGGCGTTGCGCAATTCGCGCACGTTGCCCGGCCAGGTGTGCCCGGTGAACTGCTCGCGAATCTTCTCCGGCAGCCGGGGCCACAGGCCTTCGCCCGCGAAGGCATCCACCAGCAGGGGGATGTCCTCCTTGCGGTCGCGCAGTGAAGGAAGGCTGACGGTGAACACGGAGAGGCGGAAGTAGAGGTCCTCGCGGAAGCGGCCCGCCTGAGTCTCCGCCCACAAGTCTTTCTTGCTGGCGACGATGATGCGCGCGTCGAAGGAGATGGGGGAGGAGGCGCCGAGCCGGCGGAACTCCCGGTCTTCAATGGCGCGCAGCAGCTTGGGCTGCAGGTCCAGGGCGAGGTCGTCGATTTCGTCCAGGAAGAGGGTGCCGCCGTTGGCGCGCTCCAGGCAGCCGATGCGCTGGCTCACCGCGCCGGTGAAGGCGCCCTTCTCATGGCCGAACAGCTCGCTCTCGATGAGGGAGTCGGACACGCTGGCGCAGTCGAAGACGACGAGCGGCCCGCCCGCGCGGGGACTGAGCTTGTGGGTGGCCTTGGCGGCGGCGCCCTTGCCGGAGCCCGTCTCACCCACCAGCAGCACGGTGGAGTCGGTGGGCGCGATGCGCTGGAGCAGCGCGAAAATCTGCCGCATGGGCAGGCTGCGGCCCACCAGGTCGCCCAGCCGGTCCTCCAGGATGGGCTCCACCTGGACGGGGGAGACCTGGGGACTGAAGCGCAGGCGCACGTCGCCGACCTCCAGCAGGGCGCCAGGGCGGAGGAAGGCCTCACGCACCTGGGCACCGTCCAGGAAGGTGCCGTTGGTGGAGCCCAGGTCCTGTACGAGGAAGCGGTCCCCCTGGCGGCGCACCACCAGGTGGTTGCGGCTCACGGTGGGGTGGTCGATGACGACGTCATTGTCCGGGGCCTTGCCCACGCGGAGGGCTTCATTGGCCAGGGGGAAGACGGTGCCGGCGCGCTCGGTGTCCAGCAGGACGAGGTGGAAGAGCTGGGCGGAGAGCCGCTCCCCTTGAGTCCGTGCGCCAATGACGGTGTGAGAGGGGATGGGGGCGGGG
>NZ_VHLC01000085.1:0-40110 GCF_006547355.1 Myxococcus sp. AB036A
ACCGCCCCCAGCGCCCCTCCTCCGACCCCTGCTGCACCGGCCACCACCTCGGCCGAGGGCACGCAGCCCGCTCGCCAGCGCGGGCGCTTCGCCGGCATGTCGCTGCAGCAGTTGCAGGAGAAGTACCGCGAAGTCGTCGGGCGTCCGACGGGCAGCAGCAACGCCTCCTACCTCCAGTGGAAGATTCGGGAGGCGGAGGCTGGACGAATCAACGTAGGCCCGCGTCCCGAGCGCGAGGTGAAGGTGCGCGAGGACGGCAAGCGCGTCATCCCTCTTTCCTTCGACGCAGAGGCCCTGGACGCCCTGGACAAGGCCTGGCGCGACGCGGGCCTGCCGAGCCGGACCCGCTTCTTCATGCGCGCGGTGCACCGGGAACTCACGGCCATGGGCGCCACCGAGGCTGCCGCGCACTTCGCCCCGAAGACTGAGGAGTAAGGCCCAGCATGGCGACAAAGGAACAAGCCACCGACGCCCTCGTGTCGGTGGCACTTCGCAAGGCGCTCGCGGGGGCCCGTGTGGAGGTGAAGCTGGCCCTTCACAGCAGCGGCTGCGAGCTACAGCCGGAAGTCGAGGTCGCATTCCCCCCAGGGCACCTCCTCACGCCAGCGCAACGCGGCGCTCCACCTTCTCGCCGCACAGGTGGAGTTGCGCACCACGATTCAGGAGCACTGGCTCGTCGAATCGGAGGTCCTCGACGACGGCAATAGAGGCCGCATCTATCTGGTGCTGCTCGGCGTCGGCGGGCCTTGGCCGACGCGTGAAGAGGCAGAGCGAGGGCTGCAAGTCCTGCACAGCGCCCTCCGCTGACATGGGTATGCGGGCGGCGGCACGAGCTGCCGCCCTGAACGAGCTGAACCCCACGGCCGCCAGGGAGCGCTCGCCCCGCCCGAAACAAGGCTGACATCCCTCACACCACCCGAATGCGCAAGGGAAAGAGGTTTCCATAAAGGCATACCCCCTCCAAAACATACGCCCCCAGACACCAGAGAGGACTTGATACACCCGCCAACCAGAGCGTGTATGCATTTCGCGACGGGCAACAAAGCACCGCGCGAACCCACAGGAACACCGACCATGAGCGCCACGGCCCTCCCCTTCTACATTGTCCCCATCAAGGTGATTGATTTCAGCAATACCAAGTTGACCCTGGACCTCGGCAAGAGCCGGAGCGGCACGGCCCAGCCGCAACTGGACGTCGTCCTCCCGCCCGGCGCCGACCACCGGCAGATGAGCGCGCTGCTCCACACCTTCGCCGCCAGCCTGGAGCTGAACACCCCCGCCAGCGAGCGGTGGATTGTGCAGACCGAGCGCCTCGCGGAGGCGAACCACGGCCGCATCTACTTGGAGCTGGCCGAGGGTGACCATGCCGAGGCCATGCGCGGGATGATGCTCCTCGGCGCCCTGCTGCTGGGCTGAGCGGCAGGGACAGGGGGGAGCCGCGCCGCAGCACCGCACGGGCCCCCTCCCCAATCCCGTGACACTGAAACACCACACGAAACACGCCCACCCCTGGGCGCCGGCCATATTCGACACAGAACACCAGACGCGACTTGCTTCACCTCCCCACGTAGGGATGTATGCGTTTCGCGACGAACAACAAAGCGCCGCGCCAACCCCAAAGGAACGCACACCATGAAGACCACCCCCAAGCCCCCTCGCCTTGGCCAGACGACGGCAACCGCCCCCCAGAACGCCACGGTGACTCTGAGCCTCAGCAAGAACCGATACGGCACGCCTCAGCCGCAGATTGACGTCTTCCTCCCGCGCGGCTCCAGCCACCGGGAGACGAGCGCGATGCTCTACACCTTCGCCGCCAACCTGGAGCTGCGCACGCCCACCAGCGAGCGATGGATTGTGCAAACCGAGCGCCTCGAGGAGGCGAACCACGGCCGCATCTACCTGGAGCTGGCCGAAGGGGACCATGCCGAGGCCATGCGGGGCATGGCGCTCCTCAACGCCGTGCTGCCGCGCTGAGCAGCAGGAACTGGGGGGGGGACCCGCGCCGCAGCACCGCGCGCCCGCCAGCAGCCCGGCGTCGGTGGACGACTGCTCCGGCTGAACCAGCGGACGCGGCTGGGGACTCCGCGCCGACACATCCCGCCAATCCCCCGGCCTATCGCCAGGACAAACACACACACTGGAATTCCGCCTACCGCCCCGAGCCCAGAAACGCCGGGCTGCGCGCCACCCACAGAAGGCCGACGTGAAACCCCGCGAATTCTCGCGACAATTTCAGACAGCCCAATCCACATCACCAGCTGCCGAAGATGACTTGCTTCATTCGCACACCAGAGCGTGTATGCGTTTCGCGACGGGCGCCACAGCCCCGCGCGAACGCGAGAGGCAAACTCCATGAAGACGCTCCGGTTTGGAATTGAAATTGAGACGGTTGGCGCCAGCCGCCAGAAGCTGGCCCATGCGATTCAGAGCGCGGTGGGCGGGCACGTTTCTGGCGACTCCCGGGGCTGGCAGGTGACGGACGCCCAGGGCCGCACCTGGAAGGTGGTGCCGGACGCCTCGCTGAGCGGGAGCGACTACAGCGGCGAAATCGTCTCCCCCATTCTCACCTACCAGGACATGGGCGCCTTACAGCAGGTGGTGCGCGCCGCGCGCGAGGCCGGCGCACGCGCCGACGCCTCCACCGGCATCCACATCCACGTCGACGGAAGCCGCTTCGACGCGAAGGGCGTCACCAACCTCGTCAAAATGGTGCACAAGCAGGAGCGCCTCCTGGAGACGGCCCTCGGGGTGAGCGCCGCGCGGCTGGCCCGGTACTGCCGCCCCATCGACGCGGAATTCCTCCGGCGCCTGGAGGCCCGCCGCCCGCGCACCCTGCAGGAGGTGAATGAGGCTTGGTACGGGCGCCGCAACAGCATGCCCAGCCGCTACGACTCGAGCCGCTACCACGGCCTCAACCTCAACAGCCTCTTTTTTAGAGGCACCATTGAATTCAGGTACTTCAACGGCTCGGTGCATGCGGGAGAGGTGAAGGCCTACGTCCAACTGGTGTTGGCCCTCGCGGCCCGGGCCCTGGCCTCCAAGGCAGCCTCCAGCAAGCGCCGCGACTTCAACCCCGCCACCGCGAAGTATGACTTCCGGGTGTTCCTCCTCCACCTCGGCCTCATCGGCGAGGAATTCAAGACAGCCCGCCTCCACCTCCTCAAGAAGCTGGAGGGCAGCGCCGCCTGGAAGGGCCAGCGCCGCGACAGGCGCGGCTCGGGTGGGGGCGAGGACGGCTCGCCCAGCAGCGAGGGCGCACAGGGCGGCGCAGGGGGCAGCGCGCCCACCGAAGCCTTGGCCGCCGCGTGACGGGGCCTTCGCGGGCGCCACAGGGCCCCGGCGCCTGCCTGCGCTCACGGCAGGGACTCCCAGGCGGGCGTCCGGGCCCGCCCCTCCCGCGCTCCTCGCGCCCCCTCAAACAGCGCTTGCTTCAATGCCGAAGCAGAGCGTGTATGTCTTTCGCGAAGGGTGAGCGCCCCTCGCCAACACAAGAGACGCTGCAATGAAAGCACACGGAATCACCCGCAAGGACAGAGGCTGCTGCCCGGGCCACGACAAATTCCCGGCCGAGGCGTACCGGAGCCGATGCTCGAAGAAGGCCCATACCCGAGACACCCGCCTCGCGCACCAGCGCGCGCGGGCCTGGGAGAGGGCAGAGCCCTTCAACGCGAGGCGCGACGCCTCGCGCGACAGCAACGAGAGGTAGGCCCCGCCGCGCTGGGAGACGAGGCCAACCCAGTACGCCCCCGATACGGAGGCACCGTGCCAGAGCCCTGAGGGTGCCCTGGCTGGCAACGACACCGGCGGGCCGCGCGCCCGCCCTCCACCGGAGAATCCACATGCTCTACTTTGCCTACGGCTCCAACCTCGACATGGCCCAAATGCGCACGCGCTGCCCCGGCGCCACCGTCGAGGCCCGGGCCACGCTTCCCAGCCACACCCTGGTGTTTCGCGGGTTCAGCCACCGCTGGGGCGGCGCCGTCGCCAGCCTCCAGCGCGTGCGCGGCGCTCACGTCGAGGGGCTGTTGTACCGTCTCACCCCCGAGGACTTGCGCGCCCTCGACGGCTTCGAGGGGCACCCCTTCGCATACCAGCGCGTCACCCGACTGGTGACGGACAGGGCCGGCCTCCGCCGCCGCGCGCTGGTGTACCTGCAGCCCGAGGCAAGCATCGAGTCCTGGCCGCCCGCTGTCCGCTACTTCCGCGTCCTCTGGCACGCCTACGGACGCCTGGGCTTCAACCGCGCCGTGCTCGCGGACGCCCTGGGAGGTGCGGCGTGAAGCGCGCTTCAACCTCGACGCGTGTCTTCGTCTACGGGACGCTGCTGTCCGGCGAGCCCAACCACCGACTCCTGCGCGGCGCACGCCTCATCGGCCCGGCGCGGACGCGGCCCCGCTTCACCCTCCACGACTACGGGCCCTTCCCCGCCCTCGCCTCCGGTGGCAAGCACGCCGTCGAGGGCGAAGTGTACGAAGTCGACGCGCCTATGCTGGCGGCGCTCGACAGGCTCGAGGGCCACCCGCGCTTCTACCGACGCACGCCCATTACCCTCGACGAGGGCGCGCGCGTCGAGGCATACCTGTTTCCCAAGGCGCGGCTGGCAGGCTGCCCTGCCATCGAATCCGGCAGTTGGCGTCAACACATTCAAGAGAGGAAGTCATGGTAATCGTCATGCGTGACGGACGCGTCTTTCAGGGCACGCCCGTCCAAATCGTCCGCGCCATGCAGGACATCGCCTTCGGCGTGGAGCGTCTCTCGCTGCCCGAGTACATCGACTGGGTGGTGGCCAATGCGCAGCGCGTCGAGGCCGTCGCGCTGCGCGTGCGGGGAGAAACCGACGAGGCGAAGGCCACGGCGCTGGTGGAGGAGATGCTCCGTGAGGGCCTGGCGACGCGGGGGTGAAGGCGTCCCCCCAGCACACAGCGTGCGCTACTTCCCGTTCAGCCCTTGGCGAATAGCTTCGCGCAAGGCCGCCCTCAACAGGTGCACCTCCCCCAGCAGGCGAAGCACATCCTCAGCCGCGAGTTGCAGCGGCGTCCCCTGTCCCGCGGGTTCGTCGCTCAGCAACCGCAGGTAGCGCCCTTCGAGCGCGGTGAGTTCCTCGTCCGTCATGGGGCGCCTGCCTACCGAGGGACGTGACGCCATGTCCAGTCGGGGCGTCCTCCAGGGCGCGCAGAGGGCCCTCGCCGACACCGCGCGCCTCCACAAGCACCAAGGCCTCACGGGCCCCCAGCGCCACCAAGGCAGCGGCCTCCGCCGCCCCATACTCCAGCTTCGCCTGGGCCAGCCGCGTCCGCGCCGCGGGACTGCCGTCCAACCTCGCGTGCGCCCCCTGCAACTCCGCCTCTGCCCGTCCCAGGCGCTCGGCGAGCGCTCTCCGCTTCGTCATGTCCATGGCCCAAGGCCGAGAGCACGGAGTGTGCCGAACGGTGTGCGACAGTTGCCCATGCTGGCATCGGGAGAATCTGTGGGAGCGGCATGCTATGAGGGCTCCAGAGCACGCTGACTCTGGGGCACATGGTGGGACAGTTCGCAGTGGACAACCCAACGCCGCTGGCATTCGAGGCGCTGGCGCTCACCGATGAGGAGACGCGCCCCTTCCTGGTGTTGGTCGCGAAGGCCACCTACACCCTGGGTGAGCAGGGGCTGCACCTCGCCGACGAACAGCTTTCCGTGAATGCCGCGGGCGAGTTCTGGGGGGCGCCAGGAGAGTCCAGCTACCGGTACGAGCCGGAGGTGGCGCCTACCAAAGTCGCCACGGACGTGGTGCTGCTTGGCCACGCGCATGCTCCCGCCCGAGGGACAACGGAAACCCTGGTGGCGCTCCAGGTGGGCCCGTTAAAGAAGGCTGTCAGGGTGGTGGGAGAGCGCACGTGGTTTCGCAGCCTGGGGCACGTGGCCATGACGAAGCCCCAACCCTTCGAGCGCATACCCCTCACCTGGGAACGGGCCTTCGGCGGCTGGGACAAAAGCCACGAGGACGCGAAGAAGCACGCCTTCGAGCCGCGCAACCCGGTGGGCATCGGGTTTCGCGCGAGTCCACGCCACTTCCAAGAGGGACTTCGACTCCCCAACCTGGAGGCCCCCGAGCAGCCGTTACGCGAGTTCGGCCAGGCCGTCCCTCCGACGGGCTTCGGCTTCACGTCGCCCGAGTGGCAACCGCGCGCGGCCCTGGGCGGCACGCATGACGAGGCCTGGCGGAAGACGCGCAAGCCACGCTGGCCCCGAGACTTCGACAGGCGCTTCTTCAATGCGGCGCCGTCAGGCCAGGTGGCTCCAGGATACCTGCGCGGAGACGAGGCCGTCGTCATTGCCAATGCCTCGCCACGGGGCCGCCTCGCCTTCCAGCTTCCGGGCATACCGCCACCGCAGGTGACGGCGGTGGTGGCGGGGGGAGAAGACGTACACCCCGAAATGCGGCTGGACACCGTCATTCTCGACACGGACACCCACCAGGTGCTGCTCCTATGGCGCGCGGGCCTCCCCCTGCGCAATGGGCCTCATGACGTGCGCGCCCTCGCGGTGCGGGCCGAGGGGCTCCGCGGTAACAACCTCTAGGTTAGTCTCTCTCCAAACCAACCCTGCAAGGGGGCGACAATGGCCAATACCGTCGGCGTCAACAAGATGTCCGTGGTGACGAAGGACTCCAACGGCACCACCGTTGCCTTCCCTGACGTGTGCAAGACACCCAGCCCCGCCGGGCCGGTGCCCATTCCCTACCCCAACATCGCGAAGTCCTCGGACATAGCCCAGGGCACCACCTCGGTGAAGGTGGAGGGCAATCCCGCCTGCGTGAAGGACTCCAATTTCTCTACCAGCACGGGCGACGAAGCCGGGACGGCGGGCGGAGGCGTGGCCTCGGGCAAGACGAAGGGCAAGGCCGAGTTCGTCAACTTCTCCTTCGACGTGAAATTTGAAGGCAAGAACGTGGCGCGCGCCTTCGACCTGATGCTCCACAACGACAAGAACACCCCGCCCTTTCCCTTGATGCAGCCGCCCGTGGTGGCCATGGGCAAGGATGCGGGGCCCGTGAAGTGCCTCGTCTGCGATAAGGAACTCTGAAGTCCATGAAACCCACCCTTCAGGCACGTGACGAGGAAGCGCCCACTACGTCGGAGTCCTGGCTGGCCCCCCGACAGGGGTGGGTGGCGGGCCGTGATGACGCCGGCAGGCTGCTGGTGGACTTCCCGGGCAACCCTGGCGGCCCCGTGGCCGCGACGCTGGCCATGCCCATGGACACGCAGGCAGTGAAGGCGGCGGTGGACTGCCGGCAGGCGGTGATGCTCGTTTTCGAGCGCGCGGACCCGCGCCGTCCTCATGTCCTTTCCCTGGTGTACACACCAAGTGAGACGCCGCTGCTGGACTCCGTGCTGGAGGCCACGGTGGCCCAGCTTCCTGAGGAAGTGCAGGTGGACGGCAAGCCTCAAACTCTCGACGTGAAGGGCAGCAAGGCGGTGTCCCTCTCCTGTGGGGCGGCGCGCGTCAGCCTTCAGCCCCACGAATTGCTCTTGGCGTGCTGGGATGTGCGGGTGAAGCTGACGCGCCAGGAGCTTCTCCTCCAGTGCGGTGAGGCCAGCATCCTCCTCCAGCGAAACGGGCGGGCGGTGACGCGGGGCGTGCGCGTGGAGTCCCACGCGGAGGACACCCAGCGCATCACCGGCGGCGTGGTGGAGGTGAATTGACGCCATGGTGGCACCAGCCTTGAGCGACGAGCTCTTCCTCAACTGGGAGGGCTACGAGGAGCAGTTGGGAGAAGCGGAGTTCCACTGGGCGCAGCGGGAGCGCCAGCTGGACTCTCCGGAGTACCGGCTTGCGCAGCTGAGGGAGCGGGAAGAGCGCCTGCTGGCCAGTGAGGACATGCTGGTGCTGGGAGGCGCCCCGGTGGCCTCGCGCCTGTTGGTGCTGGCCCTGGAGTCGGAAACACCCGCGCGCATTGCCGCGGCGACACATGCCCTTCTCGTGGAGCGGGCACCAGGCGTCGAGGAGGCACTGCTGAATGCCCTGGAGGGCGAGGCGGAGGGCGTGCTGCCCGCCATGGCTTCCGCCATGAAGCTGGTGGACCTACGGGCGCTGCCCAGTGGACTGCCGCGACTGCTGGCGACACCTTCCACGGCCTTGCAGGCCACGGTGTTGGAAGTGCTGGGGGCGCATGGCGCGGTGCCACCGGAGACTGCCCTGTCGCTGCTGGAGCACGAAGACTCGCGTCTGGTGGCCGCCGCGCTACGGGTGCTGGCCCAAGCGGCGAAACCACCTCCGCCCTCGCGGCAGGTGCTGGAGCGACTCCTGGCTGCCTCCGAGCCCGAGGTCCGGGACGGTGCCCTGGAATGGGGTCTCGTCAGCGGCCACCGAGCGGCCTGGGCTGTCTGCGCGGCTCTTCTCTCCACGCCCAATGCCCGCCTGCCCCGGCTGCTGTGGGCCCTGGGCGCGGACGAGAAGGAGGTGCTCAAGCTGGTGGCGCTGCTGGACAACGCCGACATCCGCCCGGACGCACTCTGGGCCCTGGGCTTCTCCGGGTGGAAGGTGGCCATGGAAGCTTGTGTGCCGTGGATGAGCGACGAGGCGGCGGCATTGGCCGGCGAGGCCTTCTCTGCGATGACGGGCCTGCGCCTGGAGGGCCGCTATACCTCGCCGCGCACAGAAGACGCGGCGACGGTGCTGGATGAGAATCCCGAGGCAGACCTGCGCCGCCGCATGGAGGAACTGCTGCCCCTGCCCGACTCCCAGGCGGTCGCGGACTGGTGGAGAGAGAACCACCCCCGCTTCAGTGCCGGCCAGCGATACCTGCAGGGCAGCCCCTGGGCCGCCAATACCCTGCTGGACGCACTGGAGACGACCCCGCTGCGTCGCCGCCACGCCCTGGCACTGGACGCGACGCTGCGCAGCCGGGGCGCGGTGCGCATTCCCACGCGCGCCTGGGTGCACCAGCAGGTGGCGGCCCTGCGCGCGGCACGCGCCTTGGGCCCCCGCGCCCTGTCGCGCCCCTTCACGGAGGGACTCTCGTGAAGCCCTCCGACTCGCTTCGAGCCGAGTGCCCACCAGGCACCATTGCCGTGACGGGGCTGGGCATGACGTCCTCTCTGGGGCTGACGGCCGTGGCCTCGTGCGCAGCGGCGCGGGCTGGGGTGACGCACTGGGCACCCCTGGAGATTGAGGAAGCGGACGTGAAGCGGCTGAAGAGCGTGCCGCTGAAGGGCCATGCGGCCCGCGGCTACACTGACGGATTCACAGGTGTGGGTCGTCTGCTGAGGCTCGCGGACGGCGCCCTGGCTGACGTACTGGAGGACGCACGACTCAAGCCCGCCGACATGAGCCGCACGGGCGTCTTCCTCTGCGTCGCCGGTGACTTGTACGCGCGCGTGCGAAGTGAGTCGGTGCGACACGAGGAAGGCGTCACACCGGAACTGGCAGACGCCCTGGAGGAGGAAGCGGCAGAGGCGCGCAAGGAGGCGCGTGCACACGTGGGCAGGAGGCTGCTCCCCCAGCTGTTGAAACTGCACGGACTGGGTATTCCCCCGGGTGCGCAGGACTACTTCGCCGGAGGCGCTGCTTCCTTCACCACCGCCCTGGCCAAGGCATTGGAGCTCCTGCGTGGCCGCGTGGTGGACCGGTGCCTGGTGGGAGGAGTGGACAGCCTCGTGGAAGGGGCCGCGCTGGAGGACGTCTACGAGATGGGCCTCGTCCGCACGCCAGAGTCAGCGGTGGGCTTCTTCCCCGGCGAGGCCGCGGCCTGGGTGCTTCTGGAGCGCGCGGATGCGGCGCGCGCACGCAATGCTGCCGCGCTGGCCTGGCTAGGGAATGTGGCCGTGGAGAGAGAAGCCTTCCACCGTTTTTCGGGTGACGTCCCCCTCGGAGCGGCCCTCCTTCGCGCAGTCACCTCTTGCTGCAGCGGAGGGAAGCCCGAAGAGACGGGCCTCGTGCTCGCCAACCTCAATGGCGACGAGTGGCGCGCTCGAGAATTGGGGCTCGCCCTTTCCGAAATGAAGGACGCGGGCCTCCCCGCGGACGCGCCTCTCTGGTCCCCCCCCGCGTCCTTCGGCGAGGTGGGTGCAGCGACAGGCGCCGTCTCCGCATGTATGGCAGTGCGGGGCTTTGCCCGGGGCTATGCGGGCGCTTCCTCGGCGCTGGTATTGCTGCTGGCGGACGACGAAGCTCGGGGCGCATTCCTACTTCACGACGCAAAGGCGAGCTGAACACGACGGAGGCGAGCCATGGCAGACGACAAGGCCCTGCAGGAAGCGCGGGCCCGCTACGAAAAAGCCAAGGCGGAGGCGGACGACGCGAAGAAGGCGGCCGACGACGCACGCGCCCGGGCGAAGGAGAACGAGGGGCGGCTGAAGGAAGCCCAGGAAAAGCTCAAGAAGGCTCGCGAGGAGCGTAAGGGCGGCATCGGCAAGGCCGAGAAGGAGTTGAAGGAAGCAGAAGGCCCCGAGAAGGAGGCTGCCAAGGCCGAGAAGTCTGCGGAGTCAAAGGAGCGCGCAGAGCACCTCTCTGCCCTCATGGCTGCCGACAGCCACAAACACGGAGAGCAAGAGGGATGTGTCACCCGGTGCATCTGGGACAAGGCGCAGCCGCCCACGTGGAGGCGCAAGTGTCTTTTTAAGGGGCACAACCATCGGGAGAACGGCGTGAAGTACCAGCTCGCCAATGAGGCCGGTTGGTACAACCTGGACTTTCGGGACAAGAATGGAGCGCCGCGCAAGAGGCTGAATCAGCAGTTCAGCGATGCGCAACTCGGACGCCGCAAGACGGTGAACAACCCCACCATCAGCAAGGATTGCTGGTGGATGAGTAACTACGGCGTCAACTTCAGGACCAGCAGTCGGCCCTGGGAAAACGACGCTCATCACCTCATCCCGATTGAGTCACTCGCGACGTTCTTCGGCGACAAGCTCCTCGTGCTTCAAGCAGCGAAGTACAACATCAATACAGGCGTCAACATCATGATGCTCCCCACCCAAGAGAAGTACGGGCGCATCTATCAGCTTCCCATTCATCCTTCCAACCACCCCGACTACAACGAGGCAGTCAAGAGGCAACTAAAGGGCATCAAGAACAATCTGAACAAACGCGCAGAAGCGGCGGGTGGACATCCCGACCTCTCGGACGCAACCGCCAGTGCCTGGAAGGAAGAACTCAACAATTTCTCGCTCGACGTGCGTCCACGCATCCGGGAGAAAGCTGTCGAGTCTTTTCAATCTAACCTGCTCCTTCATATCAACGATGCTTTCGGGGCATGACTCTCAATACGTGAAATGACCCTATGGAATATTTCATTCTCGAAACACGTCTGACGCCGGAAAACTGCACCATCAGCGAGAGTCCCGAGCCGCTGGATAGCAAGCAATGGCGAATTGCCGAGGGTCAGAGAATGGGGGAGCACTATTCTCCAGACACTCAGTTACAGATGGATAAGCGGCACAAGGGATTGGGCACCCCCGACTTCCTGCACAATACGCTGTTACTTCCAATGGTCTCAAAGAAGTTGCGCTCACTCCTTGAGGCAGAGGCCGACGCCGAGATTGAGTACCTGCCGTTTGTGTTGCTTAATCACAAGGGGCGCGCAGTAGATCGGGAATTTTATATTGCAAATGTTATCGGCACCCAGGACTGCGTCGACCGAGGCAGGACGGAAGCCCGTGAGTCGGCTCTTGAGCCCGGGCAATATTCCGGACTTTTCAAGCTATTTCTGGACCCGGGCCGCATCGACCCGAAAGCTAAGCTGTTTAGAATCAAATCAAAGCCCACAGTGCTCATTATTCGCAGTGACCTGAAAGCAGCACTGGAGCGCGACGGAGTCACTGGCACGCGCTACATTGCAATGGGCGAGAAGTGCATGATTTATTGAGAGCTATGTTTCGCCGGAACCCCACTTCATGAAACTAGAGACCGTCCGCGAAAACACGCATGTGCGCCTGCGCGACGCGCTCGAACTATGCGTCCAAGGGCCGAAGGGCTTGTCGAATAAGGCCTACTTTTTGAGTTCGTACTTCTACCGGCGGCTCGCGATTTGTGAACTGCTGATAGAGGCACGCTCAGACCGTTTCGCGGCATTTCTCAGTAAGTCGGCGCAGGCGCGTCGGCATTTCCTCAAGCTCGTGGCTCAGGGGCAGAGCGCCGACCCAGAATTCATTTGCGCAAGCCGGAACTTCCCCTTTGTCGACGCACTCGCAGCTGGCCAGCTTGAGCTCGCAGTGGAGTTGGCTCGACTCTCGCCAGATCATCATGCCCCAGATGTCGAACATGAAGATGACTTCCTCCTCCATCGCTTTATCCAGCGCTTCACCCTGAGCCTGTGCGTAAGGGAGGCATTTGACTTTTCCTCCATGCTCCAACGCTGGCAGCAGGTCATTGGCTGGACGTTCGACCCGTACATGCGCGCCTGCCAAGCCCTGCTGGACAAGGACGTAGCCGAGCTGAATGAAGGGTTGCGCGATGCCGCAACCGAGCGCCAGAAGTCCTTCGAGGAAGAGAAGCAGCAGCCAGTGCCGCAGGACAAACGCCTCACCGAAGGATTCATCTTCATGAACGGTCTTGCCTTCTTGCGCTTGGCGGAGCTGCAGAACATGCCCGTGCAGCGCGAATACCCTACGATTCCCAAGTTCGCGCGCATTCCACTCGGCATGCCCATGCCCCCTGAGAACTCTTGGATGAGTCCTGAACTAGGCGTCCCACAATAGAGATGCACCGCCCTGCGACCAGGAGCACCGACCTCAAGGCACGCCCTCGCCGAGAAGTACGCCGTATGCGCGGCGCCAGCCGACGAGCGCGTGTCGGTGGCCGAGGTGGTGGATCTCGTCCGTAAGGCCGCGGCGGCGAGGAATGGGTGGAAGCGCATTCTCACGAGGTGTGCCCCGGCAGTACGGGACGTGACGCGTGTCGCAGTGGGAGGAGGCCTTTCCATCAGCCGGTGAGGGGCTGTCGAGTTTTTCGTGTAAATCCTCGCTCCCTGCGCGTCGACTACGACTCCGGCCTGAGGAATGGTAATCGTCCTTGGCAGTTGATTCGCCAAAGCGCTGGGCATGCTCACCACGCAGCCGACAGCGCGTGAAGGACAAAGCTTTACATGAAGAGACTTCAACGTCGTCGCGCTTCCCGGGCATTTCCGAAAACGCAACAGGGGATTCCCGGCCCGACACATCCGGTGCCGTCCATTGAGGGCGCGCTCCGCACCGCGATTCGGAAGGAGACTCCGGGCCCCGTGGCGTCGCTCGCGGCGGCTCTGAGCCGCCTGGCGAACCGGCTGGCCCGGGGAGCCAACCAGGCCCGACCTGCGCGCACAGGCCGCGACACGGGGCCCACGGCGGCAACCGGGCCCGTCCCAGCCCCACTGGAGTCCGTCCCACCAGCAGCCGAAGCTCCCACCCCCACGGCCATGGCCTGCGCCATCATCGGCTGCAAGCGCCCCCACCGCAGCCAGGGCTACTGCGCCGCCCACTACCAGAAGCGGCGCCTCATGATGGCCACGGGCCGCCTGCACGCCGCGTGGGTGGAGGACGCCGCGCCCCACAGCATCCCTGAAGTCATTCTCCCGCGCGGACGCAGGCCCAAGGCCGACGCCGCGCCTCCTGCACCGAAGCCGCCCGTCAGCGCCACCCCTCGCATGTGGGTGCGCAAGAAGGGGGCAGCAGGCGCGGACGGCACCTCCGGCCAAGGGGCGCCAACGCCTGCCGGGCAGCCGCCCCTCGCCTCGGAGCGCGAGCGCGCCACAGCCACCGCCCAGCGCTGGGCCAACGAGTTCCGCTCGCGGACGCGGCGCGCCTGAAGCGCTCCGCCCGCGCCAGGCCCCCTCCTACCCCAGGAGGGGCGCCCTTTCTCGTGCGGTGGCGTCAGTGCCGTCCATCCGGTTCGACGGGGGCCAGACGCCCGTCCCTCGTGACGCGCACCACGTGGGCGGGGGCGAAGGTGCCAGCCCGGCCACACACGATGGCGTCGAGTCGCTGGTTCGTCGTCCCCACCACCAAGTCCCCCGCTTCATCCAGGGCGTATGCCATCGGCGCGCCTGGGAGAGTCACCCAAGGCGTGGCACGCCACCGCCCCTCGGACGCGTCGATACGCACCAGACGTCCGGCTCCGCCATACATGTGCGCGAGGCCCTCCACCACCACGAGGGCGCCGTGCATCCGCACGACACGCAGGGGGTTGGCATGGGGCTCCTCCAGCACCGTCACCCGCCCGGCCTCATGCACTTCCAGCGTGCCCCCAAACTCCCCGTCGTCCCATCCGACGAGGCAGGCCTCTCCCATGGCTTCGAGAACGGATGCGGAGTCCCCACCAGGCACGGCTGCACACGGACTCCCTCGTGGTGGCGCCTTCGGCTTCTCCCAGTGCAAATGGAGGGAGGTGTGCCCCTCACTCAGCGTCCAACCCCCGCTGCGTCCAGGAATAATGCGGGCGCAGTCGATGGACTCCGCATGCCGCACCTCCTGTTCGGCGAGGCCTTCCAGGGCCAACCTCGCGTGGCTCCGCGCCACCGGAGAGGCGTGCGCCGCCACCACCTGCTGCAGCAGCGGCTTCAGCTCCTCCACATGCACACGGAAGGCGTAGCTGCCCAGCGCATCAACCGCCGCAGCCTGGACTTCGCTGTGCGGCGCTTCCACCGCCTGGCGCAGCGCATCGAGGGCGGCTGAATCTCCGACGCGTCCAAGGGCCTCCGCGGCCCGCGCGCGCGCCCACCCTTCCTCCCCCCTGGCCAGCAGCCCCAGCAGCGGCTCCGTTGCGGCAGGCCGCGCCACGGGCCCCAGGGACACGAGGCTCGCTAGGGCCCGGGCACGGCATTCAGGCACGGCGAGCTGCTGGAGGACCTCAGGCACAGCAGTAGGACTGTTGAAGGCCACCAACGCCTGCAGCGCCACGGGCGTGAGGCGCGCGTCTCTCCGCTGTAGCGCCTGCATCGCCTCGGGCGCGGCTTTCGCCCCTTCGCGCCCGTAGGCCGCCAACACCGAAGCCACGTAGGCTGCTCGCGGGGTGCATCCGTCAAACACCGCCTCGCAGGCCGACGCTGGGACTGACGGGCAGGACGTCCCCGGTGGGCGCCGGAGCGCGGACTCCTCCAACTCCCGCGCGAGGAGCGTCCGCAGGCGCGGGACGAATGCCCCCGTGTACACGGAGGCGCGCCGGGCGAGGACGCGGCGCACAAGCACCAGCGCTTCCCAACTCGACTCTGGATTCTCCAGCACCTCCAGCAGCACCGGGGCCAATGCCGGGCCGAGGTGTTCCAACGCTGACGTGGGCGACTCGAGGAGGTGGCGCACAATGGCCGGCCCTGCTCGCTCGTCGTCGAGAGAGGAGAGCGCGTGCAGGGCCAGCCCACCGGGCTCACGCTCATACGCCTCGATGAGCGCAGGCAATGCGCCCGTGGCCTTCCCCTCCATCTTCGCCAGCGCCTGGGCTGCACCGCCACGCACGCGACGGTCCGAATGCCGAAGCAGCGGAACCAGCCGAGGGACGACGTCCTCTCCCTCGCGCCCCAGTTTCCAGGCCGCACACGCCTGCTCCGGCGGCAGCCACTTCTCCCCTGTGTCTGGGCCGTGGAGCTCCTGCAGCAGCGCAAGGCACGCGTTAGTCCCCTCGCAGCAGCCCTCCCACGTCCTGGTGTCTTCCCGCTTCCACGGCCGGGAACACCCCATGGACAGCGCCACCACCACGCACACGAGCCCGGCCAACCAGCGGGGGCGCCCGGACGTCACCTCTCCCTCCATGTCATCGCCTCTCATTCTCCCCTCGCTGTGAGGGGGACTTCGAACCAAACGCTTCAGCCAGTCACGAACCGCACATCGAACGAACGCTGCGCTCAAGGTGCCTTCACAACGCGGGTGCCGGCCACCCAGTCATGGAGACACCGCCGGTCCTCCCCGACGATGGAGAGCGCGTCCACGAGGCCGAACCAGCCGCAGTAGCCGCAGAGCGTAATCGGGAGCGCGTTCCTCAACAGGGCAATGCGCCAGACTTCCGCCGGCCGCCCGTCCCTTCTGACGACGCGGATTCCCAGGAGCCGCTTGCCGAGACTCGCCCCCGTGCCTCGAATCAGGCTCGCCTGCACGAGCAACACGAAACCCACCGAGACGTAGGCCGTTGGAGCCTTCACCGCCTCCTCGCCCGGAAGGGCCAGGCACCGGAGGCCCCCCAGGAGGAGGAACGGAAGCAGGAGCGCGGCACCGTCAACAAGGCTTGCTGCGAGCCGGGCCCTGCGCGTCGCCAGCTCCGGAGCCGCATGAAGGCACCGGAAGCACAGGCCCGCCCTGGACGAGGCACAGAAGGCACAGGTGAAGGCGCCGCAACGAGTACAGGCCAGGGCAGCGGAGAAGCCAGGATGCTCGGAGCATTGGGCATCTGAAATCGATTCAAGGGCCTCGCGGAAGTCGGACATGGAGGGCCGCAGCACAGCTAGGCCCGCCCCAAGGCAGCAAGTTTCTTCGGCGGAAAACTCCCCTGGCAGAGCCAAACTTAAACCAACAGGTCATGTTGTCAGACTCACCACATCAAGCTCCGTACCTCCGAATTGCTTGACGCAAGTCACCACGGCAAGCTCCATGGATTCGACGAGCCACACGAGCCACACGAGCCACATGCAGACCGACTACTTCATGCTCATGGGCGATTCGCTCAACCAATGGACGACGCGCGAAGGGCCGCCACCCGAGAAGCGACTCAGGGGAATTTCGTGGCAACAGCGCCCTGTGTTCGTGGCAGCCCCCATCAAGCTGCGAACCAGTACGGGAGGGCTCCCGAAAGAGCCCTTTCCTGCCTACGAAGGCTCCTGCGAACCCTTACTCTCCGCCAGGGCAAAATCCCTCCTTGAGCCCCTTGCCATCAGCCATCTTCAATTTCTCCCGGCTGACGTCTCCTTCGAGAACGGGGAAGTCAAGAGACTCTGGTGGCTCCATGTCTACCGCTCGATTCATTGCGTAGACAGGACGCGCACGAAGGGCCTGTTCGCATCTCGCCGAGAGATGATGGCGATTGGCAAGCTCGTGCTCGATGAGCAAGCGCTCGCCGACATCCCGCTGGAGCGGCGGCTCATCTTCCGACTCGGAGAGCTCCTCGACACCATTCTCCTCCACTCATCGCTCGTCGAACGACTGCGGAGCTGGGAAGCCGAGGGGTTCAAGTTCATGCGCGTCGATGAGTGGCACCACGCCGACTTCATCGAAGACTACCGCGGCCCGTGAGGCCACTGGCTGGGCACATATGCTTCGCAAGACTTGGCCGCTACATCCAACGTGCGTCCCGGCAAGTGAGCGAGGAGCGCCCACCGAGGCGACAACTTCCCTGTCACAGGGGCTCCCAGTTGGCCCGTAAGGGCGGCGCGTAGCCGATAAGGCGGGCCGGCCCCCAATGCTCATTTCTCACCTACTTGGCCTCTCCCCGGGCGGCGACGTGACGAGTCGCCGGGCCACGGGGTCTCCGCCGTCTTCCTCCTTCTCGGGGATGCCCATCCTAGCGGCGAATGCTCGCATGGCGTCCGACAACGGGCGTTCGAGCCGGAAGGCACCGAATCGAGCGATGAAGCTCGGCCAATGCCGAGTCAGGATGCCGCGTCGCCTGTACGGTGGAGCGAGCCACATCCATTGCATTGCCCAAGTGGGAGCGCGATTCGCATATTCTCGCAAGCGAAAGGTGCACGCCCCTGCGATAGTCGACCCATCATCTGAGGCAAATAGGAAACCAACGCATCGGTCGGGTCCGTCCTTTTCCTCGATGTCCCACTGGACGAAGTCGAAGTGAAGTTCTCGCTTAAAGTGGAGAGCTCGCGCGTGCATGGCTTTACGGAGCCAGAGCGGAGACCGTGCATCTACTTGAACGATTCCGGCAGGCGTGCTCAGCGCTGCAAACCTCGGGTCGGGCGAAGGCCGCTCCACTGCCATCCACTTGTTGTGGTACCGCCGATGCGAGATGCCGTCGTCGCGGTCGCCCTTCGCATACGTTTGCTTACACTCGGGACATTCATACGCGAACGGCTCGGACTTCCGTGACGCGCGCTGCTTGCCCCCTCTCACATGGAGGGACACACACCTTCCCTCGCAGTCCAGCGACACTTCCATCCGGTAGCCGCGGGGCGTAGTCACCATCTCGCGCCTCACCTGCGCACCAACGTCTGCAGCGTCGAGCCTTGCCTCGCTGCAACCGCGCTCCTTCTCGTAAAGGTGGACGGCAATCTCCGATTCGGTCAAGTAGCGCTTGCCTTGGAGCTGCTGCTTTACACGGGCGACCAGTTCCGCTGGTTCGACAGCGAAGCCCAACTTCTCAAGCCAGATAAGGAGCCCTGCCACGTCGTGGACGTGAATGGTGTCACTTCCGGAAAAGCTCTCCTGCGTCTTTCGTCGTGGCGCTGCGAAGGTGGTGCGGACGGGATGTTCCAACGCGCGAGCGAGGTCAAAGAAGTCTACACCGCAGTGAACCAACCGGCGGTCCATGTCGAGTACCAGATCCTCGATTTGGTAGCGGTGTACCCACTCCGCGTCAAACATCGCGGCAACGCGGGGTCCCATGGCCGCAGCATTTGACGCCTGCCCTTGAGGGCGTTGGTGAGCCTCCCAAAGCAGGTTGAGGAGACCTCCGCTTATCTTCATGGTGACCTGCCCCTTATTCACGACCGCGAGTGACGAGACTCTCGCGGAGCAGTTGACGCCGTACTCGATGGACGATGCAACCGAGGCCGAATGGGCACGGCAAGTTCCGACCTTCCGGGGCCATGTTCAGTGGCGGCGGCCCGCCAGCGCGAAGAGTGCATCTGCACGCTGGGCGAGACCGGCCGCTTCGAGCTTCTGTCGCAATGGTGATTCTCGCTGCATTGGGTGCCCTTCGCGCTAAACCTGGAATGGAGTCGGGCCAGGCTCACTCCCCATGTTTCAATGGCGCAACGAAGGCCCGCAGGTGCGCCCACTCATTCTCCAGCGTCGCGGCCAACCACGCTTGTTGCAGCGATGGGATGGGCCATCGGGCGACTTGGAGAGCCGGAGCGACGCCTATCATCTGCTGCCCCTCCTGAATGGCGGCCGTCACCTGCGTCAGCCTCTCCGGCTCCTTGAGCATCTCGGCGCCCTGCTTCATCAAACGCAGCCCCACCATGTGCTCGACGAGCGTGGACTCCTCCGCCACCCGCTCCCCAATGGCCCACAGCGCACGCCCCAACCGCTCACGTTCGGCAGCAGAGAGCTTGTCTCCCGTCACCCCTGCACGCTTCGAGAGAAGGTGGGGCCCGGTGAGTGCCAGCTCGCTCACAACCGCCGAAAAGGCGCTGGCCTGCGGACGGGCGACGCCTACCGACTGAAGGAGCCACTCAGCCTCGGCATGCATCCGGACAAGGGGCGTGGCCCGGTAGTCCGACAGGGAGGCGATGCGCTCCAGTTCCTGAAGCTCGCCCGTCGTCACAGGTGCATCCGGGGAGCTCTGCGCCAGAAGAAGAAGGAGGGGAGTCTGCATCTCCTGCGGCGCGGCGTCGGCAAGTTGCTGGAGGCGGGGGCGCAGCACGGCCAGGGCCTCTGCACGTACTCCCGGCAGGAGCGCGTCCCCCCGGAAGTACTCGAAGGCAGCCCGCAGCAACACAGGGTCCGTCACGTCCATGAGGTTTGCGGCAAGCCAGCGTTGCTGCTCCTCTTCGAGCGCCCCCTCCGCCAACGCCGCTACGAGGCGGGTATCGGCCTTCTTCGCCCGAGCCCACGCCAAGCCAACGCTCGTCTCACCATCGTCGGATGGCTCCTCCGCAGGGAGCAGACTGCTCTCTCGGAGGTTGGGGCGGCCTGCATCGTTCCAAGCGCGAAGGAAAGCGTCCTGCCAGTTGCGCTCCGGCTTCTGGCGACGCTGCGCAATGAGGGCAGAGAGTACGGCGACTTCCGGCCTCCCCGGCGCCGTGGCACGAAGGCGAGCTGCAGCCAGGTCTGCATCGCCCAGAGCACCTTCCTCCAGAGAGTGGCATGCCTGGACAAAGAGGGTGCCCGGCTCCTCCGAAGCCTTCGCAAACACGACAGCAGATTCTCTCTGTACGGCAGCAACGTCTTCCAATCCAACATGCCCTGTAACACGCGACGCCCGGGTGGACTGGGGCATCTCTATGTCAGCCGCGGATGTTGGGTGCGCACTTCCTGCCGTGAGTGCGGATACTACGAGAAGCAGGACTGGGCGAACAGGAGGCATCATCTCCCCAGCCTACTGGATTCCTGCCCAGCTCAACGGGCCGATGGCCATGAGGTAAAGAGGACTCATCTGCCATTGGGCATTCAGCTTTTCCACGAAATCCGGGCAGGCTCAAACTACCAGTTCAGGTCAGGGCCATATGGGGGCAATGGAGAGGCCCCCTGCCGCTGGGCTTCGAGGCCCGGGGCACGCTCCTTCGAGGCCATGGACCGGCGGCGAGTCGGTACCTCAGTGCCGGTCAGAACCTCCCCCCTCGCCCCAGCGACCACGGAGTCCTTCACAGAGAGTACTTGGGGCAGCGCAGCATGAGCGTTCCGTCGCTTCCTGCTGGCAGACGGGCTCAGTACGCGCTGATAAAAGCCGGCGTGTGAACGACACCGTCAAGCTCCGCCCACGAATCTGGATTTACCGCCGCACGGCACCAGGCGAACTTCACTCCGTCCCCATCAAAACATGGGACCTCTGGACGTACGGAAAGGCGTCCCTGCCACCGAGTGAGGATGGCTTCGTGTGGTTCGTCAGCGTCATTGCGTGGGGTCAGAACCGGAAAGTTTCGAGCCTCGGTCAGGTGGACTTCTGGAAGTCCCGCGTGAACGAGCAGGGTGTCCATAGCGAGGAGATGCGACTGGTCGAGATGCGGGTCACCATGGAGAGTACCTGGGCGAAGATGGGCGACTCGTGGTTGGGCAATGAGGCGCCCACGGAGCCGCAGACAGTTGTGGATGCCACCTCGCGGTTCCAGGCCCAGCGGTACAAGTGGAAGCCTACGCCCGAGGACGAGCGCGCCCTTCGTGACGTCGTGAACCGGCGAGCCGGCTGGGAGGTCATGAAGTAGGAGCAGAGGTCGGCGCGCCTTCCGTGGCCACAGAGGAGCCTGCTCCGACAGTAGCGCCCCTCGCGCTCCAGGAACGGGCGTCTTCCTAGAGGGGTGTCGCAGGATACCCCAGGCATGAAGAGGCGTGACAATGCTGGACGCACCAGCATGCTGTTGGCAATCCTACGTGCCACTCATGTTCCGGAGGTTGTGATGGAAGCACGCCCGAGCCAAATACTCGAGTTCTTTAATGGCACCAAGCAGATGCTCGTGCCGCTCTTCCAGCGTCCTTACGAGTGGGGCCCCAGTGAGTGGGAGACGCTCTGGGCCGACCTACTCGAACAGTACGAGCGCACAGAAGAAGAGTCGGTCGCGAGTCACTTCACGGGGGCCATCGTGACGGCACCTGCGCGGTCAGTTCCTGTGGGCGTCTCCAAGTATCTGGTCATTGATGGTCAGCAGCGCCTGACGACCGTTACCATCCTCATCTGCGCGATACGCAGCCTCTTCGAACCAGGAACGAGGGAGTACCGGAAACTGACCCGGCTTCTCGTCAACGAGGACGACGAGGGTCTCGACCACTTCAAATTGCTCCCGACCCAACCCGACCGAGCGGCATTCCAGGCGCTCATCGCAGCGACACCGCAGGCCAACACACGCTTCACCAACGCATTCGAGTTCTTCCAGAAGAAGCTGGCAAGCACCGACTCCGACGGAGCGCCGATTGATCCTGAGCGTCTCGCAACCGCCGTTCAGAGTCGCCTCACGGTTGTCGCCATCCACCTCGGCGACACAGACGACCCGTACCTCATCTTCGAGAGCCTCAACGCCAAGGGCACCCCGCTCACCCAAGCCGACCTTGTTCGGAACTACCTCCTCCTCCGGCTTCATTCGAATGCACAGCAGAAGGCCTACGAGGAAGCATGGCTGCCAATGCAGGCCCTTCTGACTGGCGAGCACCTCACTGAGTTCATGCGCCAGTATTTGATGATGAACGGAGAGGAGGTCGCGAAATCTGCAATCTACACGGTCCTAAAGAAGCGGCTTCTCGCGGTGCCCGACGCGGCCATCGCAGGCGAGTTGCTTCGCATGCAGCAGGCGTCGATCCTGTATGCTCAAATCGTCGGGCTGACCGCGCCGAGCGATGCGACAATCGGAAAGGGACTGGCGCGGCTCCAGCGTTGGGAGATTGCAACAGCGAACCCGTTCATCCTGAAGTTACTCTTGGCTCACTCCAGGACAGAAGTCAGTGCGCCCGATGTAGCCTCATGCCTCGCCCTCATTGAGTCTTTCGCGGTGCGCCGAGCCGTCTGCGCTGTCCCCACCAACCAGCTCAAGCGCATCTTCCTGTCGGTCACCAAGGACATGCCTCCCTCGGACATTCCGCAGTGGCTGTCGAAAACGCTGGCCGCTGGCTCGAGTGGCAGGAGGTGGCCGAAGGATGACGAGTTCAAGGATGCGCTCCTCCGATACCGTGCCTATACACAACCGACGGGACGTTGCAAATTCCTTCTGGAGAGCATTGAGGAACACCACGGCCACAAGGAACCGGCAGCTTTCGCGAACGCCACCATTGAGCATGTCATGCCACAGACTCTGACTGATGAGTGGCGCTCGATGATTGGCTCCGACGCGACGGAAGTTCACGAGCGATGGGTTGACCTTCTTGGGAACCTGACGCTCACCGGCTACAACAGCGAACTCTCGAATTCGTCATTCCCAACAAAGAAGCAGCTACTGAGCGACAGCCACTTCGAGATGAACAAGTGGATCGCAGGCAAAGAGATGTGGACGGAAGTCGAACTCCGAGAGAGAACGGAGCTGGTCTTCACTAAGACGAAGGAGATCTGGCCGCGTCCTGCCGAGTAAGACCGACCACGGAGTATTCGAGCCCCCAGCACATCGGGGGCTCCGCTGGACTGCCATGCAGCACGTGCAATCCCTGTCCCTACCCAAAACTCGGTCGCTGCGCCCTACGCGCGTCAATGCCACTCCATGCAGTGCGTCAATGCCAGTGAGCGAGGCGCGCGGGCTTCTCACGCCTCCGCTCGGCGAAGAGGTCCGAAATCATCGTCAGTCTCATGGCCACGCCAGCTCGATGTGGAGAAGCGGGTCCGCGGCCAGCTCCACCTTCGCGGCCCGTGCCGCGCGGAAGGCCTCGCCCAACACGCCAATGTCCGGGGCCGCGCGCGCCTGGCCGTCCAGCCAGTAGCGGCTCTCCGTCTCCGCACGCAGGTGGCTCTGCACCCAGCCGGCGAGCATCGGCATCTGCTCCGCAACGTTGGAGCGTGGCAGCTTCGCGCCGCGAGCCAGCATCACGCTGAAGAAGCCATGGACGGCACTCGCGCGGACGGCGCGCGCGTAGGCGAGCTGCTTGTCGCTGACGGCCTGGAGGGGCGGCACCTCCAACCCCTCCATGGTGAGGACTACGTGCGGCAGCATGACGTGGACGCAGCCCGCCCCGAGCTGGTCCGCCAGTGCGTCAGCCGCATCACGCCGCTGGGCCGCGCGCGCAGCTCGGGCCGAGGTGATGCCGAATCGCTCTTCCAGGGCCTGGAGCGTGGGCCCTGTCGTTCGCGGCACCTGCTCATGCACCCCGAGGACGGTGGCGTGGAGCGCGCCCTCCGCGTCCGACACCTCGACGTAGGCATCCCGGGCACGCCGCGCACTCGCGACGCTCCGCACGCGGTACAGCCACGGCGCCGTCACCCGCACCGTGGCCGAGCCGCTGCCCTGGCGGTTGAGGTCCGCCGTCCCACGCAGCCACCGCACGCGTCCCCCCCGCGGGCTGGATTTTGGCGACGCCGCCCCGCCGCTCATGGACGAAGACCTCCACTGTCAGATTCCGTCGGCCGTCGGCCTCCTGCTCCACATCCTGCGTCAGCCGCATCCGCCTGGAGGGCCTCCTCCGACAGCAGTTGGCGCCGGGCCCGCGTGTCGAGAGTGGCCCTGACGGGATTCGAGGTGGCGCGATAAGGTGCGCCAACTCGTCGTTCCTGGAGCCCACATGCGAAGACGCATCGTGTCTGAAGCCTGTCTCGTCACCTGGTCGCTCTGTATCCTGTCCGCCTGTGCTTCCACGTCATCTGGAAGCGCGGCTCCCAGCGGGGTGAAGCCTGAATGTGGCGAGACGCCACGGGGGCTCGAGGCGCTGCTCAAGCCCGGTGGGCTTGTCCTTTTCGGAGAGATGCACGGCACGGAGGAGGTGCCCCGCTTCGTGGGCGACGTCGCGTGCCACGCGTCCGCCCAGGGGCTGGCGGTTCGCGTGGGGCTGGAGATTCCCTCGGAGGAGCAGAGCGCGCTCGAGTCCTTCCTGGCGGCGGAGGACCCCCAGAAAAGCCAGACGGACCTGTTGCTGCGTCCGTTCTGGGTGCGGGATATCCAGGATGGGCGCAGCAGCAAGGCCATGCTCCAGTTGTTGAACCGGCTGCGCGAGCTGCGTCGCTCCGGCGCGAAGCTCACCGTCGTCGCCTTCGACGCCGCGAAAAGCACGGACCGGGATGGTGACATGGCGAAGAGCCTCCTCGCCGCCATCTCGAGGGGCCCGGCGGACTTCACGCTCGTGCTCGTGGGCAACGTCCATGTGAGGCTCGAGAAGGGCATACCGTGGGATGCCAACTTCACCCCCATGGGCTGGCACCTCGCCCAGGCGAAGCTCCCTGTGACGTCGCTGAACAACAGCTACACCGGTGGCAGTGCCTGGGTCTGCATGGGCCAGAAAGCCGTGTGCTCGGTGTACCCGATGAAGGGGCAAGACAAGGGCGAGCGTCCGTTCGTCGAACTCGCGGCCTCCGTCGAGAACGGCTATCACGGCATCTTCCACGTGGGCGCCATCACCGCCTCCCTGCCCGCGGTGGAGTCGAAGCAGGGCGCGGGCATCAACGTCCAGGCGGTGTCGCTGCGCTCCCAAGGCGACGCGGCCTATGACGCGAAGCAGTTCGCGCAGTGCGCGAAGCACTTCGCCGAGGCGGCTCGTGTGGACCCCTCGATGGCCGCGTCCGACGCCTACAACGAGGCCTGCTGCCACGCCCTGGCGAAAGACGCGGAGGCGGCCATCACCGCGCTTCAGCGCGCGGCGAAGCATGGGTACTCGAGCTGGCAGCACGCCCGGCGCGACCAGGACCTCGCCTCGCTGCGTGCGGACGCGCGCTGGGCCCCGCTGATGGCCCAGGTGAGGGCGAACCTGGTGGCCGCGGCGCCGCCCGGTACCAACGCGGAGCTGTATGGCCTCTACCTGGATGACCAGGACGACCGACAGGATGAGTCAAAGATAGACTGGGCGGTGGTCGGCCCCCGGGACGCGAAGCGCCTGGCCCGCGCTCGCCAGCTCCTGGAGGAGGGCAAGGTCCAGAGCGCGAAGGACTACGTCCACGCGGCCATGCTCTTCCACCACGGCAAGGACGTGGCGGACTTCCAGCGCGCGCACACGCTGCTGCTCAAGGCCGTGGAGCTCGACCCGAAGGACGGCCTGGCTCGCTGGCTCACCGCCGCCGCCGAGGACCGGCTGTTGACCCAGCAAGGCAAGCCGCAACGCTATGGAACACAGCGTGAACAGGTGAACGGGAAGTGGCGACTCGTCCCTGTCGACCCCTCGGTCTCGGACGAGGAGCGCGCGAAGTGGGGCGTGCCGCCACTGAAGAAGTTGCAGACGGACGTGGAAGCCGCGAACGCGACCCCTCCGTGAATCCTTTCACGGCGCCGCGCCATCTCCCAGCATGCGCAGCGCCAGCTCCGCGTGGAGCTCCTCAAGGGGCTCCACGTCGAGCGCGCCGCCTTGCTCGTACCAGCAGGGCAGGCGCACGCCCATCGTGGAGATGGCGGCGGCGGTGACGCAGGGATGGGGTGTCGAGAAGCACTTCTGCGCCCCCCCCCCGCGCTCGATGACCTCCGCCAAGAGCGCGGCGGACTTGTCCCGCAGCGCCACCGCCGGCGCGGCCGTCTCCCGTCCGTCGTCACCACGGCCTCGCCCAACACGCCGATGTCCGGAACCGCGCGCCTGGCCGTCCAGCCAGTAGCGGCTTTCAGTCTCCGCGCACAGGTGGCTCTGCACCCAGCCGGCAACCATCGGCATCTGCTCCTCGACGATTGCCCGCGGCAACTTCGCTCCGCGCGTCAGCATCATGGTGAAGAAGCCATGGACGGCACGCGCGTAGGCGAGCTGCTTTGCGCTGACTGCCCGGAGAGGCGGTCCCCCCTCCACTGTGCGGGCCACGTGCGGCAGGGCGACGTGGACACAGCCCGCCTCGAGCTGGTCCGCGAGCGAGGCACCCGCCCCACGCCGCTGGGATGCGCGTGCGGCCCGGGCGGACGCGATGCCGAAGCACTCCTCCAGGGCATGGAGCATCGGCCCCGTCGTGCGCGGCACCTCTTCGTCCATCCCCAAAACGGCGGCGCGGAGGGCCCCATCCACCTCCGTCACCTCGACGTAGGCGTCCCGGGCACGCCGGGCGCTCGCGACGCTCCGCACGCGGTACAGCCCCGGCACCGTCACCCGCGCCACGGCAGTGCCGTTTCCCTTGCTGTTGAGGTCCACCGTCCCACGCAGCCACCGCACGCGCCACTCGGGGCCCGCGGGCTGGAGCTCTGCGACGCCACCCCGCCGTTCATGGACGGATACCTCTACTGTCAGCTCCCGCTGGCCATCGGCCTCCTGCTCGACATCCTGCGTCAGCCGCATCCGCCTGCAGTGCTCCTCCACCAGCAGTAGGCGTCGGGAGCGCAGCCGGCGGCAATCCCCCGAGGGGGTAGGCGTCGGCAGCATCATGACGCTCACCAGGTCGTGAAGGAGCGCCGGGCTCTAGCTCGGCGGGGAGGTGGATATCCCACCTAGTGGCCACAGGAGGGCAGCAGCCTCGCTCGCCCTCGGCGTCGATCTCCAGGAGTAGCGGAGGCCCGGATGATTCTCTACGCTCGGGAAGAGCATCGTCAGAGCCAGCCTTTGACACCAACCGGGGGATGGAGACCTTGAGCCTATGATCGTCAATGAAGTCCGAGCGTTGCGCCGATACGACGATGACCTAGCCATGGCGCCCAAGCCGTTCACCATCGCCGACTAGAGCCCCATGCCCGAGGATCCACTAGAGTTCTTTCGGTTGCGCGCATTGGCCAATGCACACCCAATGCGCATCAAGGCTGAACTGGTCAACGAGTCGCTCAGCATCCTATGCGCCAGCTTTGGGACAGAGTGGCTATGCGCCTGTGTCAATAACATAAAAAAAGGTTCAATAGTTCCGGATCGCAAACACCCGCTCGGGAGCTTCCTTCACGTCGCAGGAGAGCCGCAGATCGCAGAAGTGATCGAATTGAGCAGATACCTCTTGGCCTTCTCGAGCTCTCCAGCATTCGAAACGATTGTGCGTACACTGGCGGCTCCATCTCAGTATCAGAGCACCCTTCTTCAACTCGCCGCTGCGTATAGGCTGCGACGCGCACTCAACGTGGACGTGCATCTTGAGCCACCTGCTCAGAATGGCCGTCTTGGCGACATCTCATTCGAGTATGCCTCAAACAAGTACAATGCCGAATGCTACCTACCGCGGCTTGACGACGAAGTTACGCCTGAGTGTGAACTCCTCTTGAAGGATTGCCTGAAGATTTTGAAGGAAGCGGACGTTCCGATATCTGCCGCCATTCAACTATGGTCGATGCCGACTGCGGCTTTACGCAAAGTGATGGTGGGGTTGATACGGGAGCAGGTGAAGAAAATCAACGAGGGTCCGCCGCATGCGGATACATTCAAACAGGTGCTCGCATCCGGGAAGCATGCAGTCATCTCCCTGAGCCAATCATTCGAGATTCCCCTAGGGTCGGCTCCTCGTGTTGTTAGGCATCCGGGGTTTCCGCGGCAGGGCAATGACTACGTCGCAGCCTGTACCGTGGGGCACGCAAGCGAACATGGGCTCCGCGGCATCCAGCGTGCGAACGTCCGCGGTGTAGCACGCGGCATTGTGGCTCTTTGGCTTCCACCTGAAGTGGAGACTGAGGCGCCGCTCAGCAAGGATCTGACGGAGGACATTGAGCAACTCAGCAAGAAGATCGAGAAGAAAGTTGCCCAAACCCGTGGAGGCGAAGGGGTCAGAGGACTGGTGATTGCTCAAACATGGATAGCAACCCAGATGAGCAGGGCAACGAAAGAGCAGTTGAGGGGATTGCGCAGGAGAGTCCTCGACAACCACGCACGCGTTGACGCACTGTTGCTGATGTCAAGACATTGGAACCACGAGTCGCGGCGCCACAAGTACCATATTTTCCCCGTCACGCCCTTGGACCGACGCGAAGCGACTGCTGGCATGCTCGATGAAATGGTTCGCCTAGAGGCTACGACCGCAATCCCATGACTCTTCGGAAGATGGAAACACAGGAGAGTCGGGCTCCCTAATGCACCGCCTACGCGCCCCAATCTGTGCGCTCGTGATGAAGGGAGTGCCAAGCTGCAACGACAGGGCACATCCACTCGGCTACGCCTTTTCGCCCAGCCATTCGACGAATTTGGCAGTGCCAAGCGCCTCGTAGGCGTCCACGGCATCCTTGCCCGTACTGAAGCTCACCCGCACTCGACGGAAATGTTCCGCGGGCAGCCTTGATTCGACTGCGCTCTCCGAGATCTTGAAATCGCGTGCGAGTAACTCTCGCAACTGCGCGCAAACCCAACGCCGTGACGGCCCCTCCCACCAGTAGTTCGGGTCCGGCCACTGCTTCACGTTGGCGACCCCAAGACGAAAGCCACCATAGGTATCTACGACGCAACCTGAATCCCGAATGGGCCTGTACGCAGCGCCGGCCGCAGCACGCGCCTTTTTGAGAAGCAGGCCAGGATCCTTCGTAGCGCGCCCAGTCCATTCACCAAGGAGTTGACGTTCGTGCCGCACCCCCGGTTGCCCTCCCCGCAGTTTTGGAGCGTCGCATTCCACCAACTGTGCCCGCCGATACGCGCCCGTCTCACGCTCGAGGACAAGCTCGACTTCATCTCGCACCCCGTCGGGCCGACACACGTCGACGATACAGTGGGCGAGAATCTCAACTGTGGGGGAGATTCTCACAGGACGCGAGGTTGGTCGTGGGGCGCTCATCCTGGCGCTCCCGGCAGACCGTGACCCCGTCACAGCGTTCCGCGAAGACAGGTCGTGAACCTCCTCCTGTTTCCGAACGCGCTGAGCCTCGGCCTCACGAGCGCGCTGTGCCGCGGCCTCGCGAGCGCGCTGTGCCGCGGCCTCGCGAGCGCGCTGTTCATTCCATTCGCGGGCACGCTGCGCCCGGCGCTGTTCTTCCGCTTCGCGTGCGCGCTGCCTCCGCTCCTCAGCCTGCCTCTTGCAGGCAGCTTCATAGTCCTGCGCCGCCTGGCAGCCCTCGCAAAGCTGCCGGCTCACAGGCAGTACCGCCTGCTTCAACGGCAGGGGCGAGGAGAAGCGCCACGCTGGCGCGGTCTCCGTACCCAGCAGCGCCCAGGCATCCACCTCAACCATCTGCGCCCCAGCCACCGTGAGGGCACCAATCTTCCTCCGTGAGCAAGGGTGAGCAGCCCGGACTTCGAACGAGAGGAGCGGAACGCCGGCGCGCAGTAGGACCACATCCGGCTTCAGGGTGCGTCGAGGGTCCAGCCAGTGCTCAATGCGGATGGCATCGCCCGGTTCGGTGAGCACAGCCTCGTGCGATATGCCTGACGCGCATCGCAGGCACGGCTGCTCCACGACGAGCGCCCCACCCTTCTCGCACAGCTCCTGGAGTTGCGCGCGGAGGTGGAGCTTCGCGGCAAAGTGCAGGCCTCCCTCGCCCTTGGCGCCCCAACAAGGGCGCTGCTTGGCAGTTCCTCGCTGGTGCCGGAAGAAGGAGCGTACCGGGATGCTGCCGACGCGCATGAATGCGGAGACCGGCTCCAAGGGTTGACCGCAGTCCTCGCTCGGGCAGAACGCCGCGCCCTCGGGTTGTCCCTTGAGAGATAGCGCCTCAACCACCTGGATCTGCCCGCCCCCCTTGCGTACGGCAACGGTAAGCATGAACTCCCCCGACCAGTTCAATTGAGCGTCGCGACCATCTCTGGGAACAAGCCCCCCGGAAGCGTCGCACGACTCGCCCACAAGCGCCGCAGGAGCCCCGGGACGAGCTCTGCCCCCAGGAGGGGCTGCGTCACTACGCCTGCTTGCCAGCTCTCCAACTGACCGAGAGCTGCTGAGGTTTATTCATCCTCGGGAGGCCCACGGGCTCCGCCTGGGAGCCAAGTTCGGGCGCGGGCCCTGCCCCCACTCCACACCAAGGTTCGTCATCCGGTGGCTGTAGCGGACGGAGCCAAGCCTCCGGCGGTCAGGCGCGGCTGGCCCAACACCACCCGCGGCGGCCGTTGGCGGCGGACCGGGCCGGCCGCCATGGGCCACTTGGCCACCTGGGCAGAGCCCCGTCCCTGGACCTGCGCGCGCCTCGAAACATGCGATATTCACCTACCTCGACGCGTCGTCCGCGAACCCTTGAGCACCACCGCCCACGCACTCCCTGTGAATCGGGGCCGAGAGGATCAGAACCATGGACGGGAGGTCACCCGCCGTGTAGTTTGCGGACATTCAATCGGCCCCCGATTGAAGGGCTCTCCCGCCCCTTCTTTGAAACCGCTGGATATCACTCGGTTTTTGGCCCTCAGAGAGTTTGAGTCCTCTCAGAGAATCGCCGAGAACGAGTTCGCCTAGGGCTTCATTCGGGGAGCTGAACGAAGGGCCCTACCAACCGGTAGGGCCCTTTTGTTTTACATGGGCCTCGCGATGAAAGTCGCGGGGCCTTCGTGCTTAAGCCCCTGAATCACAAGGGATTTTGGCTCGCGGTGATGAAGAGGGGCCTCTCGGCTCTTCACCCTGCAGAGCGAGATGCCCCCTCTTTTCCGCCGCCAGTTGGGCTCTCTGGAGCGCTCTTTCGCCCATTTTGGGGAGAGAGAGGCCGAGAGTGGTTAACAGTTTTGTTAACCACTAAGGGCAGCCGATTCTGACAATCCAGGGCTTTCGATGTCGCACCTTCCAGGGTTGCTTCGCTTCCCTGTCTCTAGGACGGCCCGGAGCCTTTCGATGACGGATTGGCCCCTCGTGGCTGTTAACCGGGAGAGCGAGATGCGGCAGGAATTTACCGGGTACTCGCGATTTCGTCGCGCGGCGCAGACTCTCCGAGACGACTCTCAGAAGCTCTTGGCCGAGTCCTCGACCAGCACGGCCCCTGCCCTGCCTGTGCTCTTGCCCGCGCCGTAGTGGCTCCGAAGGGGACCTTTTGGGCAAGGAAGACAGTGCGAGGATGCGTCCGCGTTCGCCCGCGCTCTCGCAGCTCCCTCCAGCGCGTTGCCCAGAGTTCCGTCGCGGCCAGATGCACTCGCTCACGACGGTCCCACTGAGACTCAGACGGGGGCGGCCTGCCCCATGAAGAAGCTGCGCGAGTCCGAGCACCAGCCCGGACGCGTCAAAAGCATGGGCTTCTCCAAGTTTTCGATTGACGCATGGACTGCTAACTTCGGTGCTTTTCGTAGCTTAGGGAGGGGAAATTCATGCCTGATGGCCGCCTGCTGAACCTCATCACATTGGGCTACGCCAGCCGGTATGAGTCAGCGGAATAACCAACCTGCCCACTGGACCAAATCAGGCCTATCCTTTCACGTGAGCGCGCTAGCAAACGGGCATCACGGAGACCTGCCTTAGCACCGCGACTGGGTGCTCAAGCACGGAGACAATCATGGCTGAGCGCAAGTGGGGAGCGATTACGAGTGGAGCAACATTCGAAGCCCTCGCGACGACCGTCGTATTCTTCGAGGATCCAAAGGCTTCACTATTCGGACGCCGCGGAAAGGACGGAGGACAGGACGCCCGATCGGGTGACGACCTTTGTGTCTTCCAAGCAAAGCACCATGAGAACGGCTCAGCCGCTTCGGCCATTCGCGACGCGAAGGAGGAAGCGAAGAAGATTAAGATGTACCGGCAGCCTGGCCATAGCCGATACGACCAATGGAAGGGCGTGACACACTGGCGCTTGGTCACGAACGCCGCCTTCAATCCCACGAACAAGCAAGCCTGGGACTCGGAAGTGGTTCCTCTCTTTGCCAAGCAGGGACTCGTCGCTGACTACTGGGAGCGAGAAAACCTTAACGCCCTCCTTGATAAACATCCCGAGATTCACCGCTCCTTCTTCGAGAACGAGACCCGCGCTTTTCTCTCCATTCCGGAAATTAAGGAGCGCCTCCCCCATCAGGAGCCATTCCTTCGTCGCGACGAGTTGGGACCGTTCTGTGGCCGAGAGGCCGAGATAGCGAAGATACGAAACTTCTTGACCTCCCAGCAGCTCTTCTTGGTCGTTCATGGTGCCGGAGGCATGGGTAAGACCCGGCTTCTAGCCGAAGCTGGGGAGACAATCGCGAGCGAGGGGAAATGGCAGGTGCTCTGGGCAAACGTCGCGAGTATGGCCGCCTCGGGCGCATGGTTTGAGGCCATCGTTCCTGAACGGTCCACCCTGCTCCTCGTCGATGAACCGGCAGACGAGTTCCTCCTTCAACAACTCTCCGAGCAACTTGGAGGACGACTCGGACGAGCGGCGAGGTGGAAAGTTGCTGTCGCAGTTCGCTCCCAGAAGGACCCAGTACTCAGGTTCTTGCGAAGCGCCCGAATGAAGGCACGGGTACAAGAACTACCGATCGCAGCGCTCCGCCCAGCCGATGCCGAAGCGATGTGCGCAGAACTCCTCATGTCCGGCCAATTCGGCAAGTTATCGGACGAGGTACGCCGGGATGCAGCACGAGAGCTCAGCAAACGATTCTCGCGGCACCCCGTGTGGTTGACCCTTGCAGTGCAACACCTCGAGGACCACGGCAACCTCAAGGAACTTCCCGCTACCGCCACGGAACTTGCTGAGGAGTACCTGCGCGAGGTCGAGCGAAGCCAGTTTGATGTGTCTCCAGATTCTGTTCGCAACATACTGCGCTGGGTGGCGCTCATCGGCACGGTCAACCGCGAAGACGATGCGACCATCAAGATGATCGCAGAGGGTAGCGGGATTGGCTCAGTTTTAGACGTGCAACAACGATTAGCCTCCCTCTTAGGCCGGCGCGTCCTCATTGAGAGAGGAGCACACAATCGCTTCGTCGAACTGAAGCCTGATGTGCTCCGAGACCATGTGCTTCGCCGGTGGCTATCCGCTGAGATTGGAGGGGAGCACCCCGTCGTTGCATCAGATGAGGCGAAAGCGCTGCTAGAAGTCGTGCGCAACGCGACGGTTTCAGGGTCGCTGAGCGGGCTTGGTCACGCCATCCTCGTCTCTCTTGCTCGGACAGAGTTTCTCCTTCGCCTCTCCGGGTATGACCTACAGCTCCTTGCCGGCCTATTTACCGCGATCGAAGCATCGATTCCTTCGATGACCACCAATCAACGTCTAAACATTGCCGACATCCTCGAAACGGTCGCGCCGTTTCAACCGCGTGCGGCAGCGTCTCTCGTAAAGGCGATGCGCAGGTCACATGCCAACGACGAAACGGTCGAGGGCATTTTCAGCAAAAAGGTCATTGGGCAGAACGATGTTATTCTCTCGCTTGCTTGGCCGTTGCTTCACGGGGCAATGGGCGCGGAGTCGGTCGACGATCGCGAATTTATCCTCCGAGAGCTTTGTGCCCTCACTGAAGCAGAAGCTGAGCTTGAGCATACGCTGCCGCGCGGTCTCCCTAACGATGGGAAGCGTGCAGCTGCATTGGTTACGAGAGTCCTTGAAGGAGGCCCACAATTCTGGGGCGAATACGACGAAGCCGCAAAGACTCTTGGCCTTGAACTACTTGACACACTAACAAAGCACCCACCAACACGCGGACAGTCTGCATTACTCAAAGCACTCATTCAACCAGTACTCGCGCTTGAGCGGAGACAGACATGGAGCGACGAACAAGCCGTTCACATCCAGACTTTTGAGATCGGACCTGGGCACGCAGCATGGGCTATACGGAATAGTCTGTTCGACCGACTAAAGACGACATTGTCTGCAGATGAGACGCCGCTGGAAAGCCGCGTCCAGCTTTGGCACGTATTTGCCGAGGCACATCGCAATATCAGCCAACTCCGCCGCACAGGGAAGAGCGACCATTACTATGCCCTGCTGCTTGACGATCTGACGTGGAGCCTCAGGCTACTGGCGAACCGCCAAGCGCCCCTAAAGGAGCTCTTTTCCGCGCGAGAGATATGGAGCTGGCACTATCGATTCGAGACAGACCCCAAGCTCAAAGAGACAAGCATTCAGCTCGAAAGACTGTACGAAGCAAACGATCTAGCACAGGAGTTTGAGCACCTCCTGAGCAGCGCCGATTGGGATCGAAAAGATTTACACTCCGCCCAGAAGGCGAAGACGCTCGCGTCTGCCATACGACCCGACGAGATCACAAGGTTCGTTGAGCGAGCAGTGTCCTTTCTCGGCGACGAGCACAAGCTCTATAGGCTGATGGGCATTGCTTGGTCGCTGGGTGAGCACGCTGAGTCTCGCGATGTCGTGCGGACTTTCGTCAAGACCTGCCTCCATCAATTAGCAGTATCGCCCCAATCGGACTTCGGTGTCACGACTGCGGTGAGCTGGGTCGCAACAGTACGAAAAGGGCCTCATCCTGAGCGAACTCACGTCCTCGTTAACGAACTCCTGGATGAGTGCGGTAGCGATGACCAGCGTGCGAACCTACTGCAGCGCATCTATGGGCGAGTCCCGAAGCTGCGTGATGTCGGAGAGTTCACGGCCGCCGAGCACGCTCTTCTAAGAGGAGCCCGCCTCCTATTTACGACGACGGGGCGTGACGTGGCGTTCATCGCTGCCATTGCGCTTACTTTGGAACACGACTGGCAGCGACTGAAGCCGCTGCTCGAAGACGTCCTGCGCTCGGTTCCTTCCGAACGACTGCGCCAAGCCATACGCGCCCTCGTGGATTCGATCTACTGGGCTGTACGAGACGACGACCCATCCACGCGTCCAAGTGGCCTCGCAGAGTGGCTGATGGACCAACTCATTGCTCTTCCGAATTTCAACGACCTCAGCGGCGACGGCGAGTGGCATCTCACGGAGATCATTAAGCGTGTCGGATATGTTCGCGTGAACTGGCTGCCCGAAGCGCTCGTGCGTCGGCGTGACCAAGAGGCTTCTCAACCCGACGACCACACAGCGCGGGCGATCGGCTATCACGCACGTCTCAGTAAATACGTCCGTAGGGTAACTGCCGCCGACGTCGAGAACACTGAAGTCAAGAAGGCAGTAAACGACCTACTGACCTTCGTGAACGACAACGGCAGCGTAGGCTATTACTTGCCCAAGATACTAAGAGACATTGACCCTGATGGATTACTCGTCCCATCGGCTGTTGTAGCACAAATCAAAGCTAGCGATCCTGAGTTCGCGCGACGCCTTGCGCGCATCGCAAGTGCGTATGCAGTCAACAGTGCCCCCTGGAGAACGATTGCCGCGGCGACAATTCACGCAAGCATGCCCCTTGGCGAAGAAGCTCTCCATCCAATTTACAATGCACTTAGTGAAAGAGAGCATCGGTCGTGGTCGGCGCCTCTAGGCGAGGTGCCACCAATTTTCGCGGCGGCGCTCGAACAGGCACGCTCTGCCCTCAACTCAGAAGCCGACCACAACCTTCGGCCTTACTGGCAGTACCGCATTTCCATCGCGGAGGCGGAGCTCCGCGAGCAGGAAGAGTACGCGAAAGAAAGGGGCGGCGAATGATCAAGTCACTTGAACAGCGTCTTCGCGATGCGGAGGCGGTGCTTGCTAGGGTCGATGGAGCGACTACCCGCCATGCCGGCAAGCTAGCTCCCGATGTTGAGCAGCAGTTCAAGGCTTTTGCAGCATTCGCCTCGGACATCGAGCATTGGATTGGCATGCTCGCCGCACGGTCGGCGGCGCGCACGCTGCTGGCGGGCCTCGAAGGATATGCCGATGCCAACGATAATGTTCCTCTCGGCTCAGTTCGGGCAAAGTATCAGCATGTTCGTTTGCTAGGTGTGCAAGCCTATCTCGCAACGAAATGGGCATTGGCCGACCGTCTCGTCGGCATGGCCGGGCATGTTCTCTGTGCCCGCAACCAACTGCAAGACCCTAAGAATCTCCCTCAACTCGTGTCGCACTTCATTTCGACGAGGGGACCGGAGTCCAAGACTGCCGCCGTCGCGTTCTATTCACTCCGGCACTCATTCGGTTGGCCCATCGCAGTCTCTTATGCTCTTCGGAACCACTTCGTTCACGACGGAGGCCAGCTCGCAGGACTGGACTTCTTCGACGGGCCTACCGCCGGAGCGGGCTTCAAAATTTCAACGGATGGCTGGGCACGAATCGAGGAGAGGGCGAAGAGCTACGGCGTTAATCCCTCCCACTACCGGGTCGGAGCTGCATGGAAACCATCTGCTGGCGATGACCTGAGGGCGGTCTTAGATGTCTGTGAGAGAGAGATGGATGACGCGCTCGGAGTACTTGTAGGTTCGGCCTGCCATTCGCTCATGGCCCATGTCGGATTCGTGCTTGGAGAGGATTGACCTTCATTTCCCCGACGCCACAGCTCAGTGCCTACCCAGAACTCGACTACGGCATTCCCGGATAAAGGCCACATTCGGTGACGCATCAAGGCAAGGGAGCAAAGCACCTATACGGCAATCACCACGACGAGAACGGCGGCCATACCCAGCACAATCCAGCCGACGCTATCCGACTGGCGCCTGTAACCTCGCCCCAGCGCAGCTCACCTTGGAGGGACTACGCGCCAGCCGACACCGCCTGGCGATTGAGGAGCGAGAGCCTCAAGTCAGGGCCGGTACCGCTCAGCCTCCTTGAAGAACTGGGTGAGCGAGTACTCCAGCAGCGACTCGCGCGACTGCATGTACCGACGCGCGCGGAGGAAGGGCAGCCAGACGCGCTTCCCAACGCGCACCTGGGACTCCTCCATCTTCGCCCGCAGTACCCACGTCCCGCCCAACCGCCGCACCAGCACGTCTCCTAGGTAGACACCTAACGCCGGTATCGTGTGTCCGTCGAGGACCTCACGCGTGTACCGCGTGGGGAAGTTCTCCTTCCAGAAGTGGAAGTCGAGGTCCGTGAGAGACTCCGACGTCTCCTCCATAATGGAGGGCACATCCGTGTGAAGCACAGCCACGAGACCTTCGGACAAGTCTCCGTAGGATTCGAGGACACGCTCCGGATTCGCCACGTCCGAGGGATGGGCGACAGGAAGCCACTCTTCCGGCACAGGAGGCCGGAAGGCGTTGAGCTCGGCAATCTTCCGTTGCCGCTCGCTGATTGCGAACTCGTCCGTCAGCCGAGAGAGGAATGGCGCCACGTCAGGGTGGAAGCGTGGCTCGACGGGTACGAGCGCGGCGCTGCGCTCCCGCAGCGTGCGCAGCACCGTCTCGAAGTCGAGGTCCGGCCGCAGGTGAACATGGGCGCGGGCCTGCGCCACGCGCGCCTCATCGCTGGCGAATTCGGCAGCAGTCGGCCATAGCACCAGGAGGACAGAGCCGTTGGGAAGCTCCTCCACGAGGTACGCTGGCGTCGAGAGCATCCGTTCTCTTCCCACCGATTCGACCAGCTTGGGACCGAAGACGTTGAGCCAGAACAACTCATAGATCTTGTCGAACCCGTCCCGCTTCCATGTCGCATCGTCACGACCGAAGGCGGGAGAATCCGCAAGTTCCAGGTCGGCTAGACTGTGCGCTGCGGCGTACTCCGAGGGGTACCGGGAAGCCCAAGCACGGGCCGCGGCCACAAAGCCGCGACAGGTCTCCACCTTGTCAAAGAAGGAGAGTGGCTGCGCACTGAGGCTAACCCTCAAGGTGGACTGTTCGTCCGCCGGCCCGAGATTAAGCACCAACGACACACTGGGGTTCTCCGAACGGAAAAGCCCGATGATCGTTCCGTACTCATTGCGCCGCTCCTCCAGCGCTCGCCACACAGCCTCTCGGGAGTATTTCCGCTTCCGGCCCGTCTTGACGAGGTTCGGCATCCACCCGTCGGCGCATTCTTCGAGGGCATCAAGGAAGGGCTCCAGTTCGCGCTCCAGCCCATTCCTCGGCTCGTAGGCCCCAGCAAAGGTGAAGCGCAGGCTATCCACCTTGCTCAGGTCACGCAGAGTCAGCACTTTCATTGAAACAGCACCTCCACGCCCTTGACGTTGCTCTGCGTCGCGTCCACCGCGTTGTTCAGCACTACCCGCTTTGGGGGCAGTAGCTCCCCGCCCTCATAGACAAGGCGCACCCGCCGAACATCCGCCTGCTGTCGCATACCGTCCCGAAGAATCTTCAGCGTTCCACCGTAGTACTTCATCGCGTTACTAGCGTCCGTGTTCAACTGCACAGGCAGCGTATCCTCGTCCAGAACAGCGAGATTTCGGCTCTTGAAGCTGAACGTCTCCACCCGAGGTGCTTGGCCCGGCGGGGGGCGCCCTTCAATGACGAGGACGTCGGCGTACCGGAAGTCCACCTTCGACACGCCCACGTGCGTCTCGATGCGCGGCTGTTCGAAGTCGCCGAGCCAGCGCCGCTGCGCGCGGGGCAACGCAGCGTCCGCTTTTAAGATGGCGACCATGGTCCTCTCGAAGGCAATGCCCCGAGCATAGTAGGCGCGCATCCCTTCGTACCCCTCCCACTTCAGGGGGCCCTTGACGGCGTCTCCGTTCTGAATCTCCTTCAGCCGCCTCTTGCGGTAGGCGACGTACTCCTGCCAGAGCTGCGCCCCCTTCTCGACTCCCGGCGGCGGCTCCTCCAGCTTCGGGGCCATCTGCTTCAGCAGCTTCGCGTCCTTCGGGAGACGGGGCCCCGAGGCCTCCATCTCTGCCTGGAACAGCTTGGCCCTCGCGGACTCCTTTGCGCCCACCTTGGCGTCCTGCGCGAAAAGTTCCAGGTTGACGTACCGCTGCCCGCTTGCGCCCCGTGAAGCCGCGGGCTGCGCGGACTCGCGACTCGCGCCCCCTCTCGTCGCTGCAGCCCCGGAGGACTCGCGGCTGGCCGCCTGCGCCTCCGCAGCGGACACCTCGGCGTGCTGCTCGAAGAGGTCCAGGTTGACGGGCCGTTTCCCTGCCGAGCCCCTTGTTGCCACGGGCAGGGCGGACTCTCGGCTGGCCGTCTCCATCAGCACGGCCTGCGCCTTCGCGGGGTTTCCGCGGGCCTCGTACAGCGCCAGCAGTCCCGCCTCCCCCCATTCGGCGGCCAGCAGGGCACCCTCGCGGCTCGCCTGGAGGTAGCGCAGCAAGTCGCGCGCGGCGTTGATGCCGAGTTGCTCCTCCAGGCGCGCCATCAGCGCCTTCATGCCGTCCACGTCGAGCGCCGGCATCTGGAGCCGCCGCAGCCCTCCGCGCGACTCCACCAGGGCACGAGCGCCCTTGCCCCCGCCGTACACCGCCACCGCCAGCGCGGCCGGCGCCAACTCGCGCGTGGCCTGCTCGTACTTGCCCTGCGCCAGCGAGTACGCCCCGTGCCCCGTCCCTACCGCCAGGTGGTAGAAGCCCACCGGCACACCGAAGGTCAGGTGGTCGAAGGCTCCCGCCGAGAGGCTTCCCGGCGAGTAGTGCCTCTCCATCAGGGCCTTCTCCACCTCGTCGATGGCAGCTTGGTAGGGCGACGGCAGTTGCCCACGCATGGCCATGAGCTCCGTGTACCGGGCCTCGCCGCTCACCAAGGTGCTGGAGAGCATGTCCCGGCCCGCGCGCCCCAACCCGCGCAGCACGTCGCCGGCCTTCTCACCCCGCTCCGGGATGCCTTCCAGCTCCAGGCCCCGCCGCTTCAGCTCCTCGCGGACAGCGGCCATGGCGCCCAGCGTGTCCCCCAACTGCTTGTCGCGAGCCAGTCGCTGCACCACCTCACGCAACTCGTCGTCGAATGCCGAATGCAGAACGAAGAGGGCGAACACCTCGGCATACGGCACGCCGTACTTCTCCACGGACGTGACGATGAAGTCCGCGCGCTGGCGACTGAGGGCTTCCAAGGCGTCGTCGTCCATCGGCCCCAGGGCGCCCAGGCGGACAGCGTCCCAGGGATAGAGGGACTGCACCACCGAGCCCATGTCCCCCACCCCGCGCTGCATGGCCACGAACTCCGCGGGCGAGGCACACGCCAGGAAGGGCGCCAGCACGTCCCGGCTGTAGGCCAGGCGGGGCCAGCCCGAGGGCAAGGCCTTGCCGCCACATACGAAGGCCCCGCCCTCCC
>NZ_VHLC01000086.1:0-39587 GCF_006547355.1 Myxococcus sp. AB036A
GCCTCGCCTGCGCGTGGAGCTGCCCCCCTCAGAAGCGGAGGCCGCCCGGCTCCGCGAGGCCGAGGCCGCCCACGACCGCGCCGAGGCCCTGGCCCGCCAGCGCACCGAGGCCGCCCAGGCCGCCCGCACCGCCACGGACGCCGCCGAGCGCGCCCGGCTGGAGACGGAGGCCCGCACCCTCAAGGAGCGCGAAGAGGAGGAGAAGCGCGCCGAGTACCGCGCCAAGAAAGCCGCGGACGACGAGGCCCGGGAGCGCCGCAAGCGCGAGCAGGTTGAAGCCCAGCGCCTGATGGAGGAGGAGCGCGCCCGCGAGGCCGCCGCCGCCGAGGAAGCCCGCCGCGCCGAGGAAGCCGCCGCGCGCGCCAAGGTCGAGGCCGAGGCCGGCCGCACCCTGGCCCAGGGCCTGGACAAGACCCGGAACCAGGGCTTCATGGCCCGGCTCAACGGCCTGTTCGGCCAGCAGCGCCAGGTGGACGAGTCCGTCCTGGCGGAGCTGGAGGAAATCCTCTTCACCGCCGACATCGGCGTGCGCACCGCCAACCACCTGGTGGAGGTGGCCCGCGAGAAGCTCAAGCGCAACGAGCTGAAGGACCCCGAGCGCATCAAGGGCCTCATCCGCGACGAGGTCGCCCGCATCTGTGACTTGCCCGTGCCGCGCTCCCTGGAAGGCGGCGGCCCGCCGCACGTCGTCATGGTGGTGGGCGTCAACGGCGCAGGGAAGACGACGACCATCGGCAAGCTGGCTGCGAAGCTCACCAGCGAGGGCAAGAAGGTGGTGCTGGCCGCGGGTGACACCTTCCGTGCCGCCGCCACCGAGCAGCTCGACGTGTGGGCCGAGCGCGCCCAGGCCCAGTTGGTGAAGGGCGCCGAGGGCGGAGACCCCAGCGCCGTCATCTTCGAGGCCGTCAAGAAGGCGAAGGAGGAAGGCGCGGACGTCCTCATCGCGGACACCGCCGGCCGGCTCCACACCAAGGCTCCGCTGATGGAGGAGCTGAAGAAGGTGAAGCGCGTCATGGACAAGGCCCTACCCGGCGCGCCGCACGAGGTGCTGCTGGTGCTGGACTCCACCAACGGCCAGAACGCGATTCAGCAGGCCAAGCAGTTCCACGAGGCCGTGGGCGTCAGCGCCATCGCCCTGACGAAGCTGGACGGCACCGCGAAGGGCGGCGTCGTCATCGGCATCTGCGACGAGCTGAAGCTCCCCGTCGTCTGGGTGGGCGTGGGCGAGAAGGTGGCCGACCTGCGCCGCTTCGAGCCGCGCGAGTTCGTCCGCGCCCTCTTCGACTGAGGGCCCGCGTCACTGCCCCATCAGCCCGGGGATGAGCTGCTCCAGCAGCTCCTTCGACTGGGCGTCTATCTCCTGGAAGGCCTCGAAGCCCTGCATGCCCTGGAGCGCCTCCAGGTCCATGCCGGGCAGCGACTGCAGGGCCTCCAGCCCTTCCAGTCCCTCGAAGCCGCCCAGCAGCGACTCCAGACGGGGCTTGCCCAAATCCTCGTCGCCCTTCGCCTCCCGCCACCAGCGCGTGCGCAGCCGCTCCAGCGCGCTTGCGTTGGCGGGGCTCGCCTTCGCCAGTTCCTTCGTGAAGCAGTCCTTGCACGTCCACTTGAAGCGGTACGTGTCCACGTAGGCGCGCAGGGCCTTGAGGAAGGCGGCGTCTCCCACCAGCTTCCGCGAGGCGTGGTGCAGCAGGGGCGCCTTGCCGTAGACGAGCGCGCCGTACTCCATCTCATCCGCGAAGTGGCCCGTGGGCCGGTCCGCGCGGCCGTCCTTCCCACCCGTCATCCGGTACAGGTGGTACTGCCCCATCAGCGTCTCCTGGCGCACCGACTCCGCCACCTTCTTGCCGTGCTTCCATTCGAGGTAGAGGAGCGCGGCGTACTGGGCCAGCGACTCGTCCACCACCGGCTCCAGGATGGGGTCCGAGCCCACGAGCCCCGCGAAGTACTGGTGCGCCACCTCGTGCGCCATGGTGAACTCCAGCGTGCGCTCCATGGCGCCGTTCAGCTGCCCTAGCACCCCGCCCCCGCTCTGCCCCAGCGTGCCCAGCATCGCCTCCAGGTCCTCCATGCCCGGCATGCCGCCGCCCAGCATCTGGGAGGCCCCCGCCGCGCCGCGGTACAGCTGCGTCGCGATGGTGACCAGCCCCGGGAACTCCATGCCGCCCGCGCCTCCCGACAGCGGCGCCTGCACCACGCGGAAGTGCGTGTACGGCAGCGGCCCCAGACGGCGCTCGAACTCCGCCAGCATCGATGTGGCGTACTTCAACACGCGCTCGCCCGCGGCCTGGTCCGCCGCGGTGTAGTGGCTCTCCACCGTGACGCCATTCACCGTGGCGGTGGAGCTCGTGTAGCCCCGCGACACGAAGAGGGGAAAGTCGCGCACCGCCGCGGCCGCGAAGGCGTAGCGCACCCGTCCATCCCGCTCCGGGACCTCCCCCATGGGCACGCCCGTAGCGTGCACCGCCCAGCCCGTAGGCACGGTGACTGTGGCCAACACGTGCGCCGGCTCATAGAGGCCCAGGTCGCCAATCCCCTGCGGCCCATCCCAGGGCTGGCCGTTCTCGCCCACCGGCGGAACCTGGGGCACCACGCCCACCAGACTGATGAAATCCGCCGAGGCGGAGAAGGCCCCGTGGTCGCCGCCCGAAGGACGCCCGCCACCACCGCCCATCAAACCGCCAAGGAGTCCTCCCGCGGCCCCGCCCGAGGGCGCGGCGGCGCGCGGCACCAGGCCCTCCACCGCGACGTCCAGCACCGCGGCGGCGCCCGGCGGCACGGGCTCGGACTCCAGGGACAGGCGGTACAGCGTGGGCTCCGGCCGCTCCAGCTTGACGGGCCGGCCCCCCAGCTTCGCGTCCGACAGCGTCACCCGGCGGCCCTGCGCGTTGGGCGTCATCCGCAGGTACAGCTCGGTGAGCGGACGCTTCCGGGCCAGCACCTCCACCTGCACCCGGCCCTTCACCCCACGGGTCTCCGGGTCCACCTCCAGCTGCACGCGGTAGAGCGGCAGCTCCTCCAGGGGTCCCAGCGCCTTCGCGGCCCGCTCACGCTCAGCGGGCTTCAGGTGCTGGAGGCACAGCTGCACCTCGGGAGAAACCAGGGGTTCCGCGGGCGCACTGCTCCACGCCGGCGTCCCGGAGAGCACACACCACAGCAGGCACCCATGGAGGAAGGTCCGCATGCGGCCATGCTAATTGACCCGGGTCACCCCTGCTCATCTACCCTGGACTTCCCATGCATTCTCGAACGCTCGTCATGGCCGCCACCCTGGGGCTGATGGCCTGTGCGCGGCAGGTGCCCGCCTCGGCCACGCCCACCTCCACCTCGACCGAGCCCCGTGCCGTTCGGCTCCTGCTGGACACGCCCGCCCGAGAGACACACACGCTGACCAAGCTGCGCGAAGACATCGAGGTGGACGCCACCGAAGGCGAGCGCACGCCGCGCGTCGTCGCCACCGGCCAGACGCCCACGCTGAACCTCGACGGACACCGGGCGCGCCTCTACGGCGACGCGAAGGGCACGCTCGGCATCGCCGTGGACAACTTCCTGCTGCTGGAGGTGCTGGACGCCAGTGGACAGGTGACCCGGCGCGCCACCGTGGGCTTCACCGAGGCGGTCCACATGGGCCGGGAGCAGGTGGACAGCGTGGGCCGCCGCGCCTTCAACTTCGAGGCGGGCGAAGTGGACATCACCCATCTGCTGCCCGACTCCGCCCCCTTCCAAGTCCGCGCGACCGCGCTGGACACCTGGGGCGTGGGACGGGTGAGCGACGTGTACCTGCTGCTCGCCCCGGGCAGCCGCGCCGACAACGACGACCTGCGCGACCAGTAGCCCCCGCTGCGCCGTCCCGCCCACGACGAGGGCGGGACGATTCACGACCGCATCAGAAGCGGATCGCGCCGGCCGGAGGAGGCGCCTGAAGCCGCGCACCTCCACCGCGCACCGAGCGGATGCCACCCAGCACGGCGTCACAGTTGGCGGGACTGCACACCGCATCGGGGCTCAGCGGGCTGGCGCCACCCTGCGTCGCCATCACCGCGCCCACCGTGCCGGCGGCGACCACCGCGCCAATGCCGGCCCACACGTACCAGCGGCCGTACCACGGCTTGGAGCCCTCCACCTCGGGCGTCTCCGGGTCCCCTGCGAACGACAGGCCCGGGGCCGTTTCGTCGTCGGGGTCCAGCTTCGAGGACGGCTCCAACACCGGGCTCTTCGGCACGTCGGCGGTGGCCACGGACGTGTCCAGCAGGGGCCGCAGGTTGCCCGTCACCTCGTACGTCCGGCCCGCGAATACGGTGATGTTGTGCACGTCCGGCTTGAAGCCCGGGGCCCGGAACTCAATCTCACGCGAACCCGGGCGCAGCAACACGTTGGCCTGCGGCACGGCGCCCACCTGCTGCCCGTCCACCATCACCACCGCGTCCGCCACGTCCGCCGTCAGCGTGGCGAAGCCCATGGTGGCGTCCATGGACACCAGCACCTCCGCCTGCGTGCCCGACTTCACGTCGATGCGCCGCGTGAAGTCGGCGTAACCCTGCCGGCGCACCACCAGGTGGTGCTCGCCCGGGCGGACCTCCACCGGCACGACGGCCGAGGTGAGGACGCCAAACTCCTTCCCATCCACGAACAGCTTCGCGCCGCGCACGTTGCCCGTCATCCGGACGAGCACCTCCGTCTTCACGGGCGTCAGTGGCGCCAGCAGCAACTCGTCCTCGGCCGCGGGCTTCTTGTTTCCCTTCGCGGGCGCCTTCGCGCGCGCGGGCTTCTTGACGGGCGCCTTCGCGGGCTTCTTCTTCACCACCTTGGGCTTGCCCGTCTTGGGCTTCGACGGTGCGGTGAGCGGCGCCAGGAAGTCATCCTGCGCGAGCGCGGCCGAAGGGGCGGCCAGGACAGTCACCAGGGCGAAGACGACGATGCGGTGGAGGCTCATGACGAACCGAAGGTTAGAGAGTCATCCCAAGGGAATCAAACAGAGTCCCAGGGCCTTGCGGATTGGGAGAATATCCGCGCCCCATGCACCGCGTCCTGCCCACACTGGCCCTCCACCTCAGCGTCCTCTCCCTCACCGCGTGCTCCGCGAAGGCGCCGCCCCGGACGGAGCCCGTGCCGCCCCCTCCACCCGCGGTGAAGATTCCCGCCGGCTGCGAGCAGAACCAGGGCGGCGAGTACCACCACGCGGGGAACCCGGCCTTCCGGTACTACGGCGACGATGACGGCAGCACACTCTCACTCGCCGTCGTCCGCGCACATGACTCGAAAGCGGTGGACGCCCCGGACGCGGGCTCGCCGTCCATCGTCCTGCGGCGCACCCCTGCCGGCTTCGTGGGCGAAACGCGTGCCACCGGCTTCTCCGGCGCGGGGACGCCCTGCCCCGTCACCTTTCCGACAGAAGTGGTGCGGTGCACGCACGCGGGCCTGACGCTGCGCTCGGCGACCAGCACCTCCATCGACGAGGACTGCCGCACGGCTCCGTCGGGCGCACCCAGCGTGCGGCTGGAGCAGGTGCTGCTGCGGGGCCCGCCGGACGCGGGCACCTCACCGGACGCTGGCACCTAGAAACGCGAAAGGGGTGAGGCGGCGCGGTGCCAGCCTCACCCCCGGCCTTCCCGAAGGAAGGATGCCGCTCAGGCCGCGCGGCGGGGCTGCTCGTCGGCGGCGTCCACCGCGGGGGTGGACTCCACCAGCTTCATCCGGCCGGACAGTCCCTGCAGGAGGCTGGAGCTGCCCACGTACAGGAAACCCGCCAGGAACAGGACGATGAAGGGCACCGACGTGTAGATGCGCGCGTCGATGGCGAACCACAGCGCGCCGGTGAAGTACGCGGCGAACAGCAGCTCCACCAGCGGCAGCAGCGACTTGCTGCCCTGGTACGCCTTCTTGACGGTGACGGCCTTCTTGCCCTCGGCGCCCGTCTTCGGCGTGCGCGCGAAGCCCGACTGCTGGTTGAGCAGCGCCTCGGCCACCGCCTTGGCGTTGCTGATGGCCATGCCGATGCCCAGGCTCATGAGGAAGGGCAGGTACTTCACCCGCTCCCACCCCTTCGCGCCGCGCTCACGCTGCGCCGCCACGTAGAAGAAGCAGACGCTGGCGGTGGCCGTGAGGAAGAAGGGCAGGTCCAGGAACAGCGTGCCGTAGAGGCCGTGCTGGAAGCGCACCACCATGCTGATGGGCATCAGCACCGACAGCAGCACCATCAACAGGTACGCCATGTTGTTGGTGAGGTGGAAGAACGCCTCGCGCTTCACCACCAGCGGCAGGTCGCTCTTGAGAATGGTGGGCAGCAGCTTCTTCGCCGTCTGGATGGAGCCCTTGGCCCAGCGGTGCTGCTGGCTCTTGAAGGCGTTCATGTCCACCGGCACCTCGGCCGGGGAGATGACCTCGGGCAGGAACACGAACTGCCAGCCCTTCAGCTGGGCGCGGTAGCTCAAGTCCAGGTCCTCGGTGAGCGTGTCGTGCTGCCAGCCGCCCGCGTCGGAAATCGTGTCACGGCGCCAGATGCCAGCGGTGCCGTTGAAGTTGAAGAAGCAGCCCGCGCGGTTGCGCGCGGTGTGCTCGATGATGAAGTGCCCGTCCAGGAAGATGCTCTGGGCCTGCGTCAGCAGCGAGAACTCACGGTTCAGGTGGCCCCAGCGCACCTGCACCATGCCCACCTTGTCGTCCGAGAAGAACGGCACGGTGCGCATCAGGAAGTCGGGGCTGGGCACGAAGTCCGCGTCGAACACGGCCACGAACTGGCCCTTCGCCAGCTTCAGGCCGTTCTCCAGCGCCCCCGCCTTGAAGCCCTGGCGGTTGACGCGGTGGATGTAGACGATGTCATGCCCCTTCTGGCGCTGACGCTCCACGCACGCCCGGGCGATGCCACACGTCTCATCCGTCGAGTCGTCGAGGACCTGGATTTCGAGCAGGTCGCGCGGATAGTCGATGCGGCACACCGACTCCACCAGGCGCTCCACCACGTACATCTCATTGAAGATGGGGAGCTGGATGGTGACCTTGGGCAACGACTCCAGCGCACCCTTCGGCGTCGGCAGCTTGAACTTGTGCCGGTAGTACAGGAACGCCATCCGGTACCTGTGCGAGCCGTAGACTCCCAGCACGCACAAGAGACTGAAATAGACGCCCAGGAAGATGATCTCGACGGTGGTCATCGGTGACGCTCAACCCCTGCCACAGCCCAGAGGGCCTGCGGTCCTTCCGTGCGGAGTGGCCCGGCTGATTCCGTCTCGCGCGGACCGGCGCGAGATGGGTCATCCAAGCCCCCACATCGTATGTACCCGAAAAGACAAGGTTTTGACCTTCGGGGAGTGATCGGCGCCGGACAATAGGAATGCGTTCAAGGCCGTGTCAAACTATTCCCCGGATTTGAACGTTCCGTTCACGGGGCACTGACACCCTGCGTCACTCCTAGCACACCCAGCTTGTGTCCCTGGCGCCGGGGTTGAAACAACGCCAGGGGTTGACCGACCTGAGGGGTCAGCTCACCGCGCGGCGAGGCGCGCCCAGGCCCGGCGGGGTCTCCACGGCGGGAGCCTCCAGGACACCGGCTTCGTCACGGGTGGCCAGCGCCAGGATGCGCTCCGTCAGCGCGGCGAAGTCCAGCCCGGCCCTGGCAGCGATTTTTGGCAGCAGGCTGGTGGGGGTGAATCCCGGCAGCGTGTTCACCTCCAGCACCACGTCGTTCTCCGTGTCCGAGCACATCAGGTCCACCCGCGCCTGCCCGCGGCAGCCCAACGCGCGGTAGGCCGCCAGTGCCAGGGCCTCCACGTTGGCCACGCGCGTGGGAGACAGCCGGGGTGGGCAGAAGTACGCGGCCCCGCCCTTGTACTTGGCGTCGAAGTCGAAGCCCTCGCGCGGCGTGGCCACCTCGCAACTGCCCAGCAACTGGCCTCCGAGGATGCCCACCGTGACTTCCCGGCCCGCCACGTAGCGCTCCACCAGGGCCTCGCCGCCGAACCGGCTGGCCTGCGCCACCGCGAACGCCAGCGCCTCCGGCTCACGCACCACGGCCAGCCCCACCGACGAGCCGCCGCACGCGGGCTTCACCACGCACGGGAAGCCCAGGTCGCCGTGCAGGGCCAGGGCGCGCCACGCGTCCTCGCGCGCCACCGTGTAGCCATGGGGCGTGGCCAGGTTGTGCACGCGGAAGAGCCGCTTGGCGAAGGACTTGTTCATGGCCAGCGCCGACGCCAGCACGCCCGAGCCCGTGTACGGCAGCTCCAGCAGCTCCAGCAGGCCCTGCACCCGGCCGTCCTCGCCCATGCGCCCGTGGAGCGCGACGAAGGCCACGTCCAGCTCGGCCGCGCGCAGTGCCCGGTCCAGGCCCGGCCCCGCGAAGATGCGGGTCACCTGATGGCCCCGGGACTCGAGCGCCGCCACCACGGCCTCTCCCGTCTTGAGCGAAATCTCCCGCTCCTCACCCCACCCGCCCATCAGCACTCCCACGCGCTTGCCCATGTCGATGTTGCCTCCTGGGCGGAGCACAGAGCATGGATGATGCCAGCCACGCGGCGGTGGCTGAGCGGGACGGTCTCCCTCGGAGACCGCCTCGGGTGAGGGACTTCAGCCACGCCGTGCGCGAAGAGCAGGCGTGTCCTCCGGGCCGCGGCGTGGCCGGGGCGCCACGGAGCGGGCGGCCCGCGTCAGGCGCCGCTCCGTCTCCACGCCGCGAGCCGCGGACCTCGGGTGAGGCAGGTCAACTGGCCGGGAACTCCGGCTCCAGGACGGGGCCCGGTCCGGTGGTGCCCGCGTCGTCCGGGAGCCCGGCGTCCAGCTCTTCGAAGCCCGCGTCCAGGTCAGGGGTTCCTGAATCCGTGTCCAGGCCACCGTCGGTGCTCAAGCCACCGTCGGTGCCCGCATCGGAGCCGCCATCGGACGGCGCGCCGTCGTCGGGGGCACACGCGTTGTCGACGCAGGTGTAGCCCTCCAGGCACTGGTTGAGCTCATCGCAGGGCTGCCCTTTCTCGTCGAAGTCGACGAGGAGGCTGCACGCGGACAGCCCGGTGCTCAGGGCCATGAAAGCAACGAGGTTTCGCAAGGGACGGCGCATGGCTAGTAGTTCCGGAGATCGTCATCGTCGAGTGCGGGCCGCTTCTTCTTCTCTTCCTCTCGCCGCCGCTCCTCCTGCCGACGCCGCTCTTCCTGCTCGCGCTGCGCCGCGGCCTCTTCCTGCTTGCGCCGCTCCTCCAGCTCCTTGCGCTGGCGCTCCACCTCTTCACGGCGCTTGCGGAGCTCTTCCTCGCGCTGGCGCGCCTCGTCCTCCTGCGCGCGCTTGTTGGACGTGCTGGGCTCCTTCTGCTTCGAGGCCGGCGCCGTCTGCGCGGGAGGCGGAGGCATGGGCAACGGCTCCTTCTCCGCGGCGGGGGCCTCCTTCGGCGCGGGAGGCGTGTCCTGCGGCGCGGCCGAGGGGACGGGCGACGGCGCGGGGCGGCTCGCGCGGGAGGTCGACTTCGAACCACCGCCGCCGCGGTTGGCGAAGGCCAGGTAGCCGCCCGCGCCCGCCGACGCGAGGCCCAGGAGGATGCCGACGTCGGCCACCAGCGCGTACGACTTGCCCGTGCTCTTGAGGTCCTGGGCGCGGCTGCTGTTCTGCGCCGCGCGCTTGAAGTCATCCGACTTCGCGGAGGCCTCCATGCCGAAGTAGACGCCGCCGGCCAGCAGCGCCACGCCGGTGGCCATCAGCACGTAGCCCACGGTGCGGCGCGTGTTGCTGACGCCACCCGCGAAGTGCGTCACCGGCTTTCCGTCCTGGCGCGGCGCATCCGCCGACACCAGCTGCGTCAGCAGCGCCTGCGAACCATCCACCAGCCCCTCCCCGCGCGGCACCGTCCCCAGCGCGTAGGCCTGGTTGTGGCCATCCGACACGTCCAGGCGCAGGCCCGTCACCTCCAGCGGAGCAGTCCCGGCGCCACCGCGCACCAGGAGCGCCAGCACCTGGGACACACCCGCGAGCGTTCCCAGCTCACGCAGGGCCGCGTCGCGCTCCGGGCTCTCAGGCTTGCGCGCCGCCTGCTCGGTGAACGTCTGCAGGCCCTTCTGCGCCGCCACGGGGGCCAGCGACAAGCTGACCTCGCCCTCGCGCTCCCGGCGCTGCGTCAGCGCGTAGCCCGGCGCCACCACCGTCACGTAGTGGTCCGCGGCCGTGAGGTCGGCGACGTCCACCGGCGAAATGCCCCGGAACTGGCCGTCCACGAACACCTGGGCCGGAACCGGCTCGGTGCTCACGCGCAGGCTGGCCTTGGTGCCGGTGAGCACCGCCTTGCGCTCCTTCTCCACGAAGGTCATCTCCTCCGGCGGGAAGAAGTTGGGCGAGAAGCGCGCCTCCGGGTTCAGCGCCAGCGCGGTGCGAATCTCCAGCTGCGCGGCGGTGTTCTCACCGTTGGCCACCTGCGACGCGGCCTTCATCACCCGCGCGCGGCTCAGCTCGGTGAAGCGCTGGGAGAGGTCGGCGCCCTCGTAGCCGCGCACCGCCTTGTCGAAGTGCTCGAGCGCCTTCTCGGTGTCGAGCTCGTCGTAGGCGCGTTGGCCCGCCTTCATCGCCTCGGCGGCCTCGTCCTCACGGGCCTGACGCTCGCGCTGCCCGTCCGCGTCCAACGCGTCCGACAGGCGCACCAGCTTCAGCCGCCCCGAGCGCGTCACCGCCAGCTCCGCCTCGCGCGCCAGCCGGGCCGCGTCGCCACGGGCCGCCGCGTCCAACGCAATGGCCACCACGGTGACCGATGCCGCATCGGCCGGCGCATCCGCCGTCACCGCGCTCAAGGCCCGGGGTACCAGCCGCGAGGACACCGGCGTCTGCGCCGCCGCGGGTCCCACGGCCAGCAGCCCCACCAGCCATCCACTCAACGCGGCGTGAACCGCTCGCACATTCGAAGGTCGCATCTCTCGTTCACCTTTTGCCCGTTGCGCATCAAACGGACTGCACAGCGAAATGCAAGTGAGAAGGAGTCCTCAACGACCCGCTGCCCGGGATGGAGTGCGCGCGGGAGCGGAGGCCATTCCGTGGAGATAGTCCAGGGCGACCCTCAAGGGATAGTCCTCCAGCTTCGCGGTGACGTCCCAGGGCTTGAGATTCTCCGGCAGCCCTCGAGGCTCCGGCGCGGCGGGCTCGGTCGCCGCCGTCGGCTCGGCGCGGAAGTGGCGCTGCAGGTCCTTCTCCCGCACCACGTCGCGCGGCACCTTGCCTCCTGGCTCATCGGGGACGAGGAAGTCGGGGGTGATGCCGCGCTCCTGGATGCTGCGGCCCTTGGGCGTGTAGTAGCGCGCGATGGTCAGCTTCAGCCCGGAGCCGTCCTCCAGCTCGATGACCGTCTGGACGCTGCCCTTGCCGAAGGTGGGCGCGCCCAGGATGGTCGCGCGGCCATGGTCCTGGAGCGCGCCCGCCACGATTTCGGACGCGGAGGCGCTGCCCGCGTTGACCAGCACCACGACGGGGTAGTCCTTCTCCGTGTCGCGGTCCTTGCTGCGCTCCACGGTGGCGTTTCGGCCATCCCGCCCCCGCGTGGAGACGATGGGCAGGTTGCCCGGCAGGAACCGGTCGCTCACCGCCACCGCCTGGTCCAGCAGCCCGCCCGGGTTGTTGCGCAGGTCCAGCACCAGCCCGCGCAGCTCCTTGCCGCCGTTGAGCGCGCGCAGCCGGTCCAGCTCCTTGCGGAGGTACAGGTCGGTGCGGTCCTGGAAGTTCTTCACCTTCACATGGCCGATGCCACCATGCAGCGCGCCCTCCACGGACACGATGCGGATGTGGTCCCGGATGATGGCAATCTCGCGCGGCGCGCTGAAGCCCGCGCGCATGATGGTCAGCAGCACGCGCCCGCCGGCCGGGCCGCGCATCTTCTGCAGCGCGCGCCCCACGTCCATGCCCTCGGTCCGCTCACCGTCGATGCCGACCAGCTCATCGCCGGCCTTGATGCCCGCGCGCGCAGCGGGCGTGTCGTCGATGGGCGCCACCACGACAATGCGCTCGCCCTTGCGCGCGATTTCGATGCCCAGGCCGCCCCACTCGCCCGAGGTGTCGATTTTCATCTCCCGGTACACGTCGGGCGGGAGGAACACCGTGTGCGGATCCAACGTCTCCAACATGCCCTGGATGGCGCCGTACATGAGCCGCTGGCGGTCCGGCGACTCCACGTAGTTGTTCTCCACGTAGGAGAGCACCCGCGCGAACACCTCCAGTTGCCGGTACGTGGCGTCGTCGCGCTCGGCCTGCTCCGCGCGGCCCGCCGTCCCCGCGTCCTTCCTGAGCGGCTCCGCGGCATGCGCCCACGGAGCACTCAGGAGGAAGAAGGCGGTCAGCGCCGCGCGCCATGGCTGGGAGGAACCCGTCACGTCGGTACGTCCTTTCCCGGGGCGGCCCCGGAAGGCTCGTACCAGTCTACCCGGCCCTCACAGCTCCGCCGAGTCGGCGAAACGCACCAGGTGCGACACCAGCTCGTCCGGGCGCTCCAGTTGCGGCACGTGCCCGAAGCCGTCCACCACGCGCACCTGCGCATGGGCAGGCAGGTGGGCGCGGTACCATTTCAGCGTCTCCGACGGCAGCAGCCGCTCACTGCCGCCCCACAGGAACAGCAGCGGCATGGCCAGGTTGCGCACCTGCTCCGGCTCCAGGCAGGCGCGCGTGGCCAGCGCCTCCGCGGTCAGCGCCCGCACGGTGGGTGTGTCGTAGAAGTGCCGCAACTCGTAGGCGAACAGCAGCGCGGGCAGGGGCGGACGGTGGAATAAGCGCCGCGTGAAGGCACGCGCCTCCGCGGGGGACTTCACGACGAACGAGTTGAGCAGCGCGGTGTTCTCCGCCTCCGGCAGTTGCGCGCCCGCGGGAGCCACCAGCGCCAGCGCGCGGACCCATTCGGGGTACTCCGCCGCCAGGTTCACCGCCATGGCGCCCCCCAGCGAGTTGCCCACCACGAAGGCTGGCGCCTTCACCACCTCTTCCACGTAGGCGCGCAGCACGTCGAACTGGTTGCGCACGCACACCTCGCCGCCGCAGTACTCCACGGAGAAGCCGTGCCCCGGCAGGTCCGGGGCGTACACGCGCGAGAAGCGCTTCGCCATCCCGAAGAGCGTGCGTCCGAAGCCGTTCGCCGAGCCGCCCAGCCCGTGCACCAGCACCACCGGCGGCCCCTTGCCCTGCCCCGTCAATGCGTAGTGGTGCACCGTCTGGCCACCGACCTGCACTGTCGTGGACTCGACACCTCGCGCCACCAGCATGTGCCGCAGCGCCTTTTGCATTCCGCCCATCAGGTCCATGCGCTCGCCTGCTCCTCGCAGAAGGGTCCCACGACAATAACAACGCGTCCGCGAACTTGCCGCAATGCGTCAGGGCCCGGGCGCCAGCCACAGGGCGGGGTCGACCGCCTGCCCGCCTTTGCGCACCTCGAAGTACAGGTAGGCCCCCTTGAGGGAGCCGGTGTCCCCCACCTCGCCCACCACGTCTCCGGGGAGCACCATGTGGCCCAGCTCGGGAGTGATGGAGGACAGGTGGGCCATGAGGGTGTGGTAACCGTCTCCGTGGTCCAGGATGAGCAGGTTGCCGTAGCCCCGGAGGGCACCGGCGTAGGCGACGGTGCCCTCGGCCACGGCCCGCACCGGCGTGCCCGCGGCGGCGCGGATGTCCAGGCCCTTCTGGACGGTGACAGTGTTGAAGCGCGGGTTGACGACCTTGCCGAAGCCCACCTCGACGATGCCTGACACGGGCCGGGGGAGCCTGCCTCGCAGCGCGCCGAAGCCGCTCGTCGCGGGCAGCTCCTTCAGGTCCTGCACCATGCGCGTCAGCTCCGCGTCGGCCTGCTCCAGCTCGCGCACCGCGCGCCGGGCCAGCTCCGCCTCGCCCGCGAGCGTGCCGACCACCTCCTCCAGCCCTTCCTGCTGCATGCGGGCCAGCCGCTCCTGCTCCTGGAGGAAGGCCATGCGCGCGGCGAGCGATGCATGGAGCCGCTCCAGCTCACGCGCCGCCTGACGCTGCAGCCGCGCCACACGCTGCACGGTGCGCAGCAGTTCCAGGTCACCGGACATGCTGGCCTCCAGCGCCCGGGCACGCCACACCAGCGCGGCGAAGTCCTCCGCCGACAGCAGCACCTCCAGCGGGCGACGGCGCATCAGGCGGTACAGCGTGCGCAGGCGCGGAGACAGCCGGCGCAGTTGCAGCCGCAGCGCCTCGGCCAGCACCGCCTGCTCGCGCTCCGCCAGCAGCACGCGCCGGCGGAACACCGCCAGGTCCCCTTCCAGCGAGCGCACGCGCCGGCGGGAGAAGGCGGCCATCTCCTGCATCAGCTCCACGCCTTCCAGCACGGAGAGCTTCTTCGCCTCCACCAACGCCAGCGTCGCGCGCTGCGCGCTCAGCCGCTCACGCACCGCGGCCTGTTCGGCCTCCTCGGCCGCCGTCGCCGGAGCCGCCGCCGCGGCCGTCGAGGCCCACAGCCCCAATGCCAGGAGGAGGAGGCGCCAGCTCATACGCGGAGGAAGCGCCCCACGGCGACGAAGCTGCCGCCCAGTCCCAGGCCGCAGCCAGCGCACAGCAGCTCCAGCGCCAGCCGGGGCTCCACCCACGGCGCCGCGACGCCGGGCCCCAACAGGAAGGCGAAGAGCGCGCCCAACGTGGGCCCCAGCACCCGGCCGAAGGCCCAGAGCCCGAAGAGGGCCACCGCCGCGCCCAGCACGCCCTGGAGCAGTCCCTCCAGCAGGAAGGGCGCCTTGACGAAGCGGTCCGTGGCGCCCACCAGCTTCTGGATTTCAATCTCGCCGCGCCGCGAATAGATGGCCAACTGCAGCGTCGCCGCCACGATGACCACGGTGGCGCCCAGCACCACCGCGAAGGCCACCAGCGAGCCGAAGCGCAGCGCCCGGGCGATGGCGGACAGCCGCTGCACCGCCGCCTCGCCATAGTCCACGCCGGCCACGCCAGGCGTTGCTCGCAGCGCCTTCGCCAACGCCAGGAGCGCGTCCGGGTTGCGCCGCTCCGGCGGTACGCGCAGCTCCAGCGATACCGGCAGCGGGTTCTCCGGCAGCTCCGCCAGCGCCTCGCCCAGGTCGCCCAGCTCCGTGCGCAGCCGTGAAAGCGCGGCATCCGGCGACACCAGCGTCACCTCACCCCCGCTGAGCGCCAGCACGCGGGCACGCACCCCGTGGACCTCGTCCGCGTCCAGTTCCGGCGCCAGGTACACCGTCACCTCCACCTCGCCGCCGAGCGACGCCAGGAGGTTGTCCAGCACCCGCGCCGCGCCCCGGGCCATGCCCGCGGAGAACAAGGCGATGGCGATGGTCGTCACCGCGATGAAGTGCACGAAGGGCGAATGCTTCAGCCCCACCGCCGCCGAGCGGCAGAAGTACGTCACCTTCGACAGCGCGCTCATACCACCATCCGGCGCGCCGCCTTGACGCCGTCCTCGTCGGACACAATCTGCCCGCGCTCCAGGCGCACGGTGCGCTTCTGGTAGCGCGACAGCAGCGTCGCGTCGTGCGTGGCCACCATCACCGTGGTGCCGCGCACGTTGACCTGCGTGAGCAGGTCCATGATTTCGACGGTGAGCGCCGGGTCCAGGTTGCCGGTGGGCTCGTCCGCCAGGAGGATGGTGGGGTCATTGACGAGCGCCCGCGCGATGACGACGCGCTGCTGCTCTCCACCCGACAGGCGCAGCGGGAACGAGCCCGCCTTGTGCTCCAGCCCCACCAGCTTGAGCATGCGCCGCACCTTCTCGCGCGCCTCCGCGCGGGGCACGCCCAGCACGTCCAGCGTGAAGGACACGTTGTCCTCCACCGTCCGGTGCGGCAGCAGCTTGAAGTCCTGGAACACCACCCCGATGTTGCGCCGCAGGTACGGCACCGCGGACTCACGGATGCGGGCGATGTTGCGGCCGCCCACGAGAATCTGCCCCTTGGTGGCCTTCTCCGCGCAGAAGATGAGCTTCAGCAGCGTCGTCTTCCCCGCGCCCGAAGGGCCCGTGAGGAACACGAACTCGCCCTTCTCCACGTTGAGGTTGATGTCCGACAACACCGGTGGGTCGCCGGGATACGCCTTGTATACGTGGAAGAACTGAATCATGGCGGCGAGCGGAAGGCCGCCAACCTACCACGCCCGGGCGGCATCCCCCACGCACGCCCCGCGAGAGGGACTCCTGCCCGCTCGCCCAGGCCGTACGAAGCCTTGGAGACATGTCCGGACGGGCCCGCCAGGCGCCCACATCCGGAAGACCGCGTGGGCGGCTACTGCTCGCCCTCACCCGCGAGGTAGCTGAGGATGACCTCGTCGAGGCTCTTCTCCGAGATGAGGTCCTCGCCGAAGAGCGTCTCCACGCCAATCTCGTTGATCTTCGGCTTCTCCTTGAGGGCGCGCGCCGCGGCGACTTCCGGAGGAACCACCACGGGCGCGGGAACCGCCACGGGAGGAGGAGGCGGAGGCGGTCGCTGCGCCATGGACTGGCCGGGCTGCAGCTTCACCTGCGCCGGGTCTGTGTCCGCCGCGAGCTGACCGGGCTGGTAGCTGCGCGCGGTGGACTCGTAGCTGTCGTACACCCCGTTGATGAGGTTGCGCAGCATCTCCTTGTGCTGCTCCTCCATCAACTCACGCACGACCTCCGCGAGATTCTCCGCGTTGAGGATGTCCGCGTAGGACGTCTTCTTCGACGCGAGGATGTTCCCGCCCACGAACAGGTGGGTGATGATGTGGGGGTTGTTGACGCCCGAGTCCTCAGTCTGGACGTGGTAGACCTTCCCCTTGTGCTTGATGTTGTGATTGAAGCCGGTGACGGCTTTTTCGAAGGTTTTCGTCATCGCCGAAGTCGCGGACCGTAGCAGCCGCATCCGCACGACACAAGGTAAGCGTGACCTGCTTGCATCCTTCGTGCTGCCACACGCACACGAGTGACTCCCTGGCCCACCAACCGTGCAGGCCACGGCGATTGCCCGGCAGTTCCGTTGAAAAGCTGAAAGCGGCTGGGATACGTACAGGCTGACGGACGGGGTTCTCGACACCCCCACCAACGGCGAGGACGCCCGGATGAAGACCCAAGAGATTGAAAAGAAGGTGCGCCAGCAAGACGCCCAGGTGCTGGCGCAGGGGTACTCGCCCGCCATCCGCGCGATGGAGATTGCCGCCATCGTCTCCTTCGTCTCGCTGGAGGTGGCGCTGGTGTACCGGCTGTGGGGCAACCCCTATGCGGGCACGTGGCTGCTGCTCAGCGCGGTGCTGCTGGGCTACCTCGCCGCGGACTTCGTCTCCGGCTTCGTCCACTGGATGGGCGACACGTGGGGCTCCACGGAGATGCCGCTGCTGGGCAAGGCGCTCATCCGCCCCTTCCGCGAGCACCACGTGGACGAGAAGGCCATCACCCGCCACGACTTCGTGGAGACCAACGGCAACAACTGCCTCATCTCCCTGCCGGTGGCCATCATCGCCCTGTGCCTGCCCATGAGCGGCCCGGGCTGGGTGTTCTGCGCGTCCTTTCTCGGCGCGATGATTTTCTGGGTGATGGCGACCAACCAGTTCCACAAGTGGTCGCACATGGACTCGCCGCCCGCGCTCGTCGGCTTCCTCCAGCGCGTGCACCTCATCCTGCCCCCCGACCACCACCGCATCCACCACACCAAGCCGTACAACAAGTACTACTGCATCACCGTGGGCTGGATGAACAAGCCGCTGACGATGGTCCACTTCTTCCCCACCGCCGAGCGGATCATCACCTGGGCCACGGGCCTGCTGCCGCGCCAGGACGACATCGGCGCGGAGGCGGCGCGCGCGCTGGTGGTCGCCGCGGGTGGCAGCGAGGCCCCGGTGGTCCAAGCGGCCAAGGAGCTGCTCACCCAGGCCACCGTGCAGGAGAAGCCCGCCTCCACGCGGCCGTAGTCCTCCGCCGTACCAGAACGCCCGCCCGGCCTGCCGCGGCGGGCGTTCGTGCGTCCGCGGCACGCCCCCCGTCAGAAGGTCAGGTCCACCTGCTCCGCCGCGGTGATGGGCCGGCCCAGGAACCGGGCCCCCACCTCCATGAAGCGCTCCGGCACGTCGGTGACGTAGTACGCGTGCTCCGGCGTGCCTCGCGACGCCGGCGCCAGTCCGTCCCGCTCCGACAGCAGCGCGGCCACGGCGTCCGCGGTGGCCTCCGCCGAATCCACCAGCGCCACCTGGGGCCCCACCACCTCCGCGATGACGCCCTTGAGCAGCGGGTAGTGCGTGCAGCCCAGCACCAGGGTGTCCACGCCGTCGCGGGTGAACTCGGCCAGGTAGTCGCGCGCCACCAGCAGGGGCACGTCGCCCGTGGTCCACCCCTCTTCCGCCAGCGGCACGAAGAGCGGACAGGCGCGGGCCTTCGCCCGCACCCGTGGGTCCGCGGACTCAAGGGCACGCTGGTAGGCGCCTGAGCGGATGGTGCCGGGTGTGCCGATGATACCCACCCCGCCCCCCTGCGTGCGCGCCAACGCCGCCCGCGCGCCGGGGAGGATGACGCCCACCACCGGCACTGGCAGCGCCGCCTCCAGCGCGGGCAGCGCCACGGCCGAAGCGGTGTTGCACGCCACCACCAGCAGCTTGATGCCGCGCTCGAGGAGAAACTCCGCGTTCTTCAGCGAGTAGCGCGTCACCACCTCGCCGGACTTGGTGCCGTAGGGCACCCGCGCGGTGTCCCCCAGATACACCGTGCTCTCGTGGGGGAGCCGGGCCATGAGGGCCTTGAGGACGGTGAGTCCGCCGACGCCTGAATCGAAGACACCAATGGGACTGTGGCTGCCTTGCCGCATGGAGCGTGTCCCTATCACGTTTGATGCCAGCGCCAGCGTCGGCCCCGCTGAACGCACGAAGGGCCGGGATGCATCATCCCGGCCCTCCGCTCACTGCCCAGCCGACCTGCCGCGCTCAGTCCTCGATGAGGTACACCGGCAGCGAGGAGTTCGGGCCCGGGAACTGGTGGGCGACCACGTCGATGACGGGCGAGTTGTCCGGCGAGAAGTACTCGCGACCGTCGCGAGCGCTGGCGTACATCTCCACCACGTAACGGCCGGGCCGCAGGAACTGGTACACCACCACCGAGCTTTCATTCGGGCCATCGACGCAGTCGTGCCAGTCACCGACGTCGCCGTACACCAGTTCGCCGGTGTGGATGTCGCGGAAGTTGATGCCCACGCGCTGCAGGCCGGCCTCGTAGCAGGTCTGGCGGTGCCCGTAACGCGAGCGCAGCTCCCACCGGACAGAGGCCCCGCCAATGGCCCACATCGACCCGGTGTGGGAGGTCGGCTGCCCCAACTGGGTGAGGATGTCGCCCCCGAAGTAGAACCAGGGCAGGCCATTCCTATCGACGGCGACGAGCTCCAACCCGTGGTAGCCCGGGTCCAGGTACGGCGTGCGGATCTGGTTGGCGGCGTGCCCTTCCCAGCACTCGAAGCGCGCCCAGTCACCGCCATCCACGCTCGCCTCGACGTGGGTGATCCCCGCCTGGTTGCAGTTGGGGCTGGGGCTGTAGCTGTTCGGCGGGAAGAGCCAGCTCAGGTAGGCGAAGGACGGCGGAGCGCCCGTCGGGGTCAGGTCCACGTTCACCGTCACGTTGCCGTCCACGGTGAAGGTTCCATGGGTCTCGTACAGCAACTCATTGCCGTAGCCGACGCCTTCCAGGCGGAACGAGTAGGTCCCCGGCGCGAATCGGTGGAGGACGATGCCGTCAAAGCCGTTCGCCTGGCAGTTGTAGCGGCCGTCGTTGGCCAGCACCTCGCCGGGGATGATGACGTTGACGCCATGGACCGCGCGGACATCGTCGCAGCGCTGGCCACCGAAGCTCCAGCGGAAGGTCACATCCCCCTCGTAGCGAGGCACATCGCAGCACGGCTCTTCATGGACGACACAGCCAGGGAGGATCGCAAACAAGCAGAGGAATGCGACCAGCAACCGGGAGTTCATGGGGCACCTGTCGGTGGGGCAGTGAGGTGTTCGGCCCGCTTCTGCTCTATCCGACGGGCGGCGGCGGGAATTATTCACCGCCATCGGCAATCCAGCTCAAGCAACCAACCGTTTCCCCATTGTTTGACCCTGTCTTATCGGAGTGTTACGCGCTGCTCCCCATGACGCCCCACCTGCCCCTGGCGCTTGGCGCCATGAACTACGTGGAGATCATCCGCGACGCCTCCCTCATCGAGCTGGCAGTCCTGCTGCTCCTGATGGGCGTATCCGTGGCCTCCTGGGCCCTCATCGCCATGAAGGCGTCCCAGCTCGCCAAGGCTCGCGCACAGTCTCTCACCTTCCTCGACACCTTCTGGAAGGCCTCGCGCCTGGAGGCCATCTACCAGACGGCTCAGAAGCTCGACGGCTCGCCGCTGTCGAAGGTCTTCTGCGCCGGCTATGAAGAGCTGACCAAGCTGGCGCAAGCCAAGGAGGGCGGCACCGAAGGCGCGCTGGCCGAGCGGCTGGGCGGCATCGAAAACGTGGAGCGCGCGCTCCACCGGGCCTCCACGGCGCAAATCACCGAGCTGGAGAACCGCGTGTCCTTCCTGGGCACCGTGGGCGCGGCGTCGCCCTTCGTGGGCCTGTTCGGCACCGTCATCGGCATCCTGAGCGCGTTCAACCAGATTGCCGAGCAGGGCAATGCGACGCTGGCCACGGTGGCCGCGCCGGTGGGCAACGCGCTCTTCGCCACCGCCGCGGGCCTGTTCGCGGCGATTCCGGCGGTGGTCGCCTACAACTCGTTCGTCAGCCGCATCAAGGTGTTCGACACGGAGATGTCGAACTTCTCCGCGGACTTCCTCAACATCATCAAGCGTCACTTCTTCCGGTAGCCGGGGGCCACCATGGGAATGGGCGGAGGCAACCGCGGCGGTGGCCGCACCACCATGAGCGAAATCAACGTCACGCCCATGGTGGACGTGATGTTGGTGCTGCTCATCATCTTCATGGTGACGGCGCCCCTCATCCAGCAGGGCGTGAAGGTGAACCTGCCGGAGACCAAAGCCGCGCCGGTGGAGGCCACGGAGAAGAAGCTGGTCCTCTCCATCGACGCGGGGCGCAAGGTCTACATCGGTGACGCGGAAGTGGCGCTGGAGGAGCTGGAGCAGAAGCTCGCCGCCAACGCCAAGGCGCAGGCCGACAAGGAAGTCTATCTCCACGCGGACCGGGACGTGCCTTACGGTGTGGTGGTGGAGGTCATGGCCGCGGCCCAGCGCGCGGGCATTGGCAACGTGGGCATGATCACGGACCCGTCGACCGCGGGTCGGACGTCCAACACTGGCAAAGGCAAGTCGAAGGAAGCGAAGCGCTAGCCCATGACGCCCTCCGCGGTAAGCCACAGCCTGCTCGTCACGCGCTCCACGCGGCTGTCGCGCTTCGTGGTGGTGTCCGTCGTGGGGCACATCCTGGTGCTGGTGGCGGCGATTGCGTACGCGCGCTTCTCCGCCACGCCCAAGGTGGACCTGGACACCAAGCCCATTCGCGCCACGCTGGTGCGCCTGGGCAAGCCGCGCGACTCCAAGCTGCTGCCACGCAAGGAGCAACTGCCCCCGCCGCCCAAGAAGGTGGACGCGCCCAAGCCCGCTCCGGAGGCCCCGCCCCCGGAGCCCTCGCCCGCCAAGGTGGCGGTGCCCATCCCGGGTGTGAAGCCGGAGCCCTCCACGTCCAAGCCCACGCCGCAAAAGGGCGAGACGACGGGCGAGGACCGGCGCAAGCGACTCTTCGGTGCCTTCGACAAGACGGCCAAGGCGGCCGAGCCCGAGGAGGCGGAGGGCGCCGAGGACGGCGACCCGGACGGCGACTCGGCCACCGCGGAAGGCGAGCGCTACTTCGGCCTGCTCCAATCGCAGGTCCGCCGCCACTACAGCGTGGCGGACACCATCCCCGAATCCGAGCGGCTGCACCTCAAGGCCATGGTGGCGGTGCGCCTGGGCCGCACGGGTGAAGTGCTGGACGTGAATCTCACCAAGGCCAGTGGGAACGACCTCTTCGACTCGGCCGTCGTCACGGCCGTGCGCAAGGCCGCGCCCTTTTCTCCTCCACCGGACCATCTCCGGGACGCCCTGCAGAAGAGCGGCGTCAACCTGGTGTTCAACGCCCTATGAAAGCCCTGCTCCTCTCCCTGCTGCTCCTCCCCGTCGTCGCGCTCGCGCAGGCGCCCACCATCGAAATCTCCGGCGCCAACTTCCGCCCGCTGCCCGTGGCGGTGCCCGCGCCCCTGACGCAGAACGACGGCGCGAAGGCGTTGGTTGCGCCCTTCGACTCGGCCTTCAGCTTCGACCTGGCCGCCTCTGGCATCCTCCAGGTGCTGGACCGCAAGGGCTTCACGGCGGACGCGAAGGAAGGCATGGCCGCTGCCAGCATCAACTTCAGCCGCTGGGCGGACGTGGGCGCCGAAGCGCTCGTGAAGGTGTCGCTGGCGCAGGACGGCGGCGTGCTGCGCGGAGAGCTGCGCCTGTTCAACGTGGGCACCGGCCGCGAGGACCTGAAGGTGTCCAAGGACGCGCCCGCCGACAACGCCTCGCTGCTGGCGCACCGGCTGGCGGACGCGCTCTACCGGCACTTCACCCGCGAGCCCAGCCCCTTCCTGTCCCGCATCACCTACGTGCGCAAGGTGGGCACCAACCGCGACGTGTACGTGGCGGACTGGGACGGCGGCAACGCCCGGGCGCTCACCAAGGGCGGCATCAACATCCTGCCCGCGCTGAGCCAGGATGGCTCGCAGGTCGCCTTCACCACGTACCGCAAGAATCGCCCGGACATCTACGTGCAGTCCCCCGGCGGTGAGGCGAAGGCCGTCATCTCCGGTGGGCAGATGGCCACCGGCGCGGCCTTCTCTCCGGACGGCAAGCGCATCGCGTACTCGCTGGCGGAGGGCGAGAGCGCCCAGGTGTACGTGGCCAACGCGGACGGCAGCGGCGCGCGCGCGCTCACCGACACGCCCTACGGCCTCAACACCAGCCCCACCTGGTCGCCGGATGGCAAGCGCATCGCCTTCGTGTCCAACCGGGGCGGCAGCCCGCAGGTCTACATCATGAACGCGGATGGCACGGGTGTGCGCCGGCTCACCTTCCAGGGCAACTACAACCAGACGCCGGACTGGTCGCCGCGCGGAGACCTCATCGTCTTCACCGCTCGCGACGAGCGCAACGCCTTCGACCTCTTCACCGTCAACGTGGAGACGGGCAAGGTGACGCGCCTCACGCAGGACCAGGGCAGCAACGAGGAGCCCGCCTTCTCGCCCAACGGGCGGCTCATCGTCTTCACGTCCACGCGCAATGGCGGCTCGCAGCTCTACGTCATGACGGCGGACGGCAACAACCAGCTCCCGCTGCGCGCCGAGAAGGGCACCTACCAGACGCCGGACTGGTCGCCGCTGCCGCAGGCGCAGTAGCCACGGGGACAGGTGGGGCCTGCGCGCCCCACCTGTGGCCCTATCGACAGCAGGGGTGGCCTCGACGAAGGGGGAGCAAGCCGGTGTAGCGTTCCGCGCCCTTCCCTTTCACGTGAGGCACATGTCGATGAAATCCTGCTGCGCTGTCCTCGTTGCCGCCCTCTTCCTGGGCGCATGCGTCGCGACGAAGCCCTCCGTGACGTACTCGTCTTTCGGCGAGGCACGGCTCGCCGAGGATGCGGCGGTGGTCCAGCGCTATGAGGCGAACTATGAGCGGCGCCATCCCAGCTCCACGTCGATGACGGGAAACCAGTTCCAGATTCCCGTGGAATCAGGCTCGAGCGAAGTGAAGGTGCTCGTCGATACCTTCCCTGAAGGCGTTGAGCTCGTGAACGGGAGCATTCGCACGACCGATGGCGCCCCGCACGAGATTCTCGGGAAGCTCTCACTTCGGGCGTCGTCACACGGCACCCTTCCGCGAGAGAAACTCCTCGAGGAGGCGAAGCAACTGGCCCGTGCGGCCGGCGGCAACGTCGTCATCATCTCCTTCGTCGGCGGAGACCAGGCGGAAGCGAACGGTGTCGTCGGGTACGTCCTCAAGTCCGACCTGGAGCACTACAACCCCAAGAAGTCCCAATCGGGAAAGCTCTCCATCGAGATTTGAGCGCCTCCGCGCTCGAGCGCGGCGCATGCCCCTCTGTGCACGTGCCGCGCGTTGACAGGCGCAACCAGCTCAGGTCGAGTCCTCCCGCATGAGCGCGCCCTTCCGCAGCCACTGGAGCCTGGACCCCGAAGTCGTCTTCCTGAACCACGGCTCGTTCGGCGCCTGTCCGACTGCCGTCCTCCAGCGACAGTCCGAGCTGCGCGCGCGACTGGAAGCCGAGCCGGTGCGCTTCCTCCACCGCGAAATCGAGCCGCTGCTGGATGACGCCCGCGCCGCGCTCGCCACCTTCCTCGACGCGGACGCGGACGACCTGGGCTTCGTCCCCAACGCGACGGCGGGGGTGAGTACGGTGCTGCGCTCGCTGCGCTTCGCCCCTGGCGACGAGTTGCTCACCACCGACCACGAGTACAACGCCAGCCGCAACGCGCTGGACTTCGTGGCGTCGCAGTGGGGCGCCAAGGTGGTGGTGGCGAAGCTGCCCTGGCCGGTGCCGTCCGCGCAGTCGGTGGTGGACGCCGTGCTGCCCCACGTCACCCCGCGCACGCGCCTGTTCCTGGTGGACCACGTGTCCAGCCAGACGGCCCTGGTGATGCCGCTGGAGCAACTCATCGCTGCCCTGCGCGAGCGTGGCGTGGAGACGCTGGTGGATGGCGCGCACGGGCCGGGCATGCTGCCGCTGTCGCTGCGCACGCTGGGCGCCGGCTACTACACGGGCAACTGCCACAAGTGGATGTGCGCCCCCAAGGGCGCCGCGTTCCTCCACGTCCGGCGCGACCTCCAGCCCGCCATCAAGCCCCTGTCCGTGAGCCACGGGCACAACTCCCGGCGGACGGACCGTTCCCGCTTCCGGTTGGACTTCGACTGGACGGGGACGCACGACCCTTCGGCCGTGCTCTGCGTGCCCGAGGTGATTCGCTTCATGGGCGGGCTGCTTCCCGGCGGCTGGCCGGAGGTCATGGCCTCGAACCGGGCCAAGGTGCTGGCGGCGCAGAACCTGCTGTGCGCGCGGCTGGGCACCCAGCCCACCTGCCCCGAGGACATGGTCGGCAGCATGGCCACGGTGACGCTGCCGGACGGCTTCCCCGAAGTCCCCCAGCCCCCGCTCTACGTGGACCCGCTCCACCTGCGCCTGTTCGACGAATACCGCATCGAGGCGCAAATCACTCCCTGGCCCCGTCCGCCGCACCGGCATGTGCGTCTCTCCGCCCAGCTCTACAACACCCCCGCCGACTACCAGGCCCTGGGCGATGCTTTGGAAGCGCTGCTGCGTTGAGTAGGCTGCCGCGCATGTCGCGTTTCGCCACCATCGATGTTGGCAGCAACTCCGTCCTCCTGCTCGTCGCGGAGCGCACCCCTGAGGGCCGTTTCGAGGCCGTGCGGGAGCGCGCGGAAATCACCCGCCTGGGCAGGGGCGTGGATGTGACGCGCAAGCTCTCCGCTGAAGGCATGGAGGCGACGCTCCAGGTGCTGGAGTCCTTCGCTCGCGAGGCGCGCGAGCTGGGCGCGGAAGGCATCGCCGTGTCCGCCACCAGCGCCGCGCGTGACGCGGAAAACGGCGCGGAGTTCCTCGCCGCCGCGAAGGCGCGCGCGAACGTGACCGTGGAAATCATCTCCGGCGCCATGGAGGCGGAGCTGTCCTTCGCCGCGGTGCACTCGGACTTCGCATCGGACGCGGCGGGCCCGCTGCTGGTGCTCGACATTGGCGGTGGCTCCACGGAGTTCATCTACGGCAACCGTGGCGGCCACGTGGACTTCCGCCACAGCTTCGACGTGGGCGCGGTGCGCATGACGGAGCGCTTCGTCGGCGCTGACCCGATGACGTCCGAGGACCGCGCGCGTGTCGAAGCCCACCTGCGCGACACCTTCCGCGCCCTCCCCGCCCCGCCGCCCGGCGCGGCCCTGGTGGGCGTCGCGGGCACGGTGACGACGCTGTACGCCGTGCAGCACGCCATCCACCCATACGTCGCGGAGCAGGTCCACGGCGGCACGCTGTCCGTGGGCCAGCTGTCCGCCCTGGCGGACCGGCTGTGCGCCATGCCGCTGGAAGCGCGGCGTGCCCTGCCCGGCATGCAGCCCAAGCGCGCGGACGTCATCCCCGCGGGCGCCCTCATCTTGCTGGAGTCGGTGAAGGCGCTGGGACTGGATGCCTGCCGCGTCAGTGACAGGGGCCTGCGCTGGGGCCTGCTCGCGCACCGCTTTGGAGCCGGAGCCACCTCTTCATGAACGCCCAACCCGCGGCCTCACCGGCCGCGTCCGCCGTGCCCGCCAGCAACGCGGGTTATGCGCTGCTCATCCTCACCCTCATCAACCTGGTCAACTACCTCGACCGCTACATCGTCGCGGTGGCGCTGCCAGACATCCAGAAGGAATTCGGCATCAACGACACGCAGTCCGGCCTGCTGGGCACCATGTTCATCGTGGTGTTCATGCTGGCCTCGCCGCTGGGCGGGTTCCTCGGGGACCGCTACCCACGGCGGCTGCTGGTGGTGGGCGGCGTGGTTCTCTGGAGCCTGGCCACCGGGGCCAGCGGGCTGGCCACCTCGTTCGGCGCGTTGCTCCTGGCCCGCGCGGTGATTGGCATCGGTGAGGCCGGCTACGGCGCCGTGGCGCCCAGCATCATCTCCGACTTGTATCCGCGCACGCAGCGCACGCGGATGTTGGCGTTCTTCTACATCGCCATCCCCGTGGGCGCCGCTGCGGGCTACGGCCTGGGCGGGTGGCTGACGCAGGCCTACTCGTGGCACGTCGCCTTCTTCGCGGGCGGCGTGCCCGGGCTGATTCTCGGCGCCATGGCCTTCTTCATGCCGGAGCCCCAGCGCGGCGCCATGGATGGGCCAGACGCGCAGGCGAAGCTGCCCTTCATGGTGGGCCTGAAGGGCCTGGCGCGGAACTCGGCCTTCTGGGCGGTGACGGCCGGGTACACGCTGATGACGTTCTCCATTGGCGGCCTGGGATTCTGGATGCCCACGTACCTGGTGCGCGAGCGCGGCCTGGCGCAGGACAGCTCGGGCTTCATCTTCGGCGCGATTACGGCGGTGGCCGGCCTGCTGGGGACGGTGGCGGGCGGCTGGCTCGGCGACAAGCTGGACCGCAAACGCGAGGGCGGCGGACTGTGGATGTCCGGCATCGGCCTGATGCTGGCGGCCCCGTGCATGTACCTGGCGGTGAGCCTGAAGGCCGTGGGCCCCACCTTCGCGGCAATCGCCCTGGCGCAGTTCCTCATCTTCCTCAACAGCGGCCCCATCAACGCGGCCATCGTCAACTGCGTGCCGCCCGCGTTCCGCGCCTTCGCCATGGGACTGAATGTGCTGTGCATCCACCTGCTGGGTGACGCGATTTCGCCCACGCTCATCGGCACCATCGCGGACGCATCCAGCCTGCACACCGCCATCGCGGTGAATGCCCTGCCCGTGCTCCTCGGCGGCTTCGCGCTGCTGCTGGGCGCCCGGCTGTTCCGTGAAGCAGTGCCCCTCGCGCGTCAGGGCTGAGCGGCGGCATCCAGCCTTGGCCGGTACTCGTCGGCCAGGCGCTCCATCTCCAAGGCCAGCCGCTCGCCATCCGCGAGCAGCAGGCCCTTGAGGCGCGCGCGGTTGCCCAGCGTGAAGAACACGCGGATGTCGCGCTGGAGCGACTCCCAGCGCTCGGCGAAGTAGAGGGTGAACAGCGCCAGCGGTGGCACGGCGAGGAAGACGGCCACGGCCAGGAGCGCGCTTCCCCACACCGCCGCGGCGGCTGTCAGCACGCCCCACCACACCAGCGCCACCACGAAGGCGGTGAGGAACTTCACCGTGGCCTGCACGTCCAGTTCGGCGTTTCGGCTGGCGAGCCGAGGCAACTGGTAGGGTAGCCAGAACAGGCCCAGCCCCAGGGCGAACATCGGCAGGCCCAGCACCAGCGCCAGCACGTTCTTCACCACGAAGGGCACCACGTTCCCCGGCCGGTACACGAGCGCCAGGTCCTCCAGCCCCGTCGCCTGCACCAGCGCCATGCGGTGCCGGAAGCCGGCGAGCTGCGCGCGCAGGGACTCGAAGCGCTCCGGCTCCTGGGCGCGGAACATCTGGACGCCGCGCGCCCACAGTCGCAGGCGCTCCGCATCGAGCGCCCCACCCTGCTTGAAGGCGAAGAGCTGCTCGGCCAGCTGCGCCAGTGGGAGGTCCGCCCACTGCTCCAGGTTGAGCGTCACCGCGCGAAGCCCGGTGGCGATGCGCTCGGTGAGGGCGCGGACGGCGTCGGGTTCCGCCGCGGCGTCCGCGGGCAGGAAGGCCTGCACGTCGATGGCGGGCCCCACGTCGATGAGCACCTCGCTGCGGAACACGTGCTTCTCCGCGTAGGTGAGCCCCACGGGGACGATGCGCACCGGAGCCCCCGCCTTCGCCGCGCTCACGGCGATGCGCGCCGCGCCCGTCTTCAGCTCGGCGAGCCCAGGCTCGGAGTGGCTCTTGCCCTCAGGGAAGATGGTGATGGCGCGCCCCTGCACCAGCGCGCCCTTCGCGGCCTCCAGCGTGCCCTCGTTGCCGCCCATCTTCGCCGGGTCATCCTGCTTCCGATACACCGGCAGCGCGTCCAGCCCCTTCAACAGCCAGCCGATGACGGGCATCCGGAACAGCGGCGCCTTCGCCAGGAAGGTCACCTTGCGCCGCGTGAGGATGAACACCAGCGCCGGGTCGATGAGGCCGTTGGGGTGGTTGCCCACGAAGAGCACCGGGCCGTCCGGCTCCAGCGCCGGGGCATTCACCTTCACCCGGTAGAAGAGTCGGAGACACAGCGCCACGACCGCACGCACGCACGCGTAGAACACGGAGGAGACTGTACTCCACGTCTCAGGGATACCGGTCCACCACCTGGATGACGCCGGTGTTGTCCTGCACCACGGAGAAGCCCTTCATCGGACTCGGGTAGGCAATCAGGCCCTCGCCGTCCTTGTCCCAGCGCGAGTCCAGGAGGATGCCGCAAAAGGGCACCGACATCGCCCCGGACTCCGGCAGGAAGATGCGATCATACCGGCCGAAGACGCGGTGCTTCGTCACGTACAGGCGGCCACCGATGCGCGCGCCGGGGAGCTGCTGCTCTCCCTGCTCGCGTGGCAGCGCAATCACGAAGCTGTAGTTGTAGCGCGCCGGGCCCGGGTGGTCCTGGATGGCATCCACGATGACGGGGACCTTGTCCCCGGGCTTCAGGCCCAGGCGCTCCATCTGCAGCAAGGCGCCTCGGGGGCACGTTCCCTCCGGAGGCATCCACTTGGGCCGCGCCGGCCCCTGTGAGGATGCGGAGGTGGTCCGGCAGCCCGCCGCCACCAGGAGCCCCAGGCCCACCACCATCCACCGCGGCCAGCGCATGCGCACCATCGCCTCCCTCAGAACGTCCCGATGCTGAAGTGGAACTGCGTGGTCGCCTCGTTCACCGACTCGTCCGGGTCCAGGTTGAAGCCCACGTCGAAGGCCAGCGGCCCCACGGGCGTCACGTAGCGAAGGCCCGCGCCCGCCGTGTAGCGCAGCCGGCCCGGGTCGAACTGCGTCCGGTCCAGCCACAGGTTGCCCGCCTCGAAGAAGAGCCCCAGGTCCACGGAGGACAGGGCCGGCAGGCGCAGCTCCGCCTTGCCCAGGGTGAAGAGCTCGCCACCCTGGCTCGCGGGGACCTGCCCGGCGAGCACGGCCTTCAGCTCAGCGGAGCACCCCGACGGCGAAATCAGCGCACGGCAGTCACGCAGCCGCTGCTGCAACGCGCCGCGGACGTCCTCCGGCAGCACGCCGTCCTCACGGAAGCCGCGCAGGCTGGACGAGCCGCCCAGGTAGAAAAGCTTCGAGCCAATGGCCTGCGCCTGCTCCTCCAACGGGATGATGGTGCCCGCGCGCGCGGACAGCGCCACACTCGCCCGCCGTCCCAGCGGGATGTAGCCACTGAGGCTGCCCGACAGCTTCACACCGTCGATGGGGTACGCATCCACGCGGTTGCCCGCCACGTCCGTGGGGCGCACGCTCAAGCCGCGGGTGAACTCCGCGCTGGAGACGAACACCACGCCCCGGCGCGGGTTGGCCGGGTCATCCCGGAAGTCGAGCGTGACAGAGGGGCGCAACGAATGCAGCGCGAAGTCGCCGAACGGGTAGCGCAGCCGCTCCCGGTCGGCGCGGTTGAGCAGCTCCAGCACGCCCGCGCGCGAGCGCAGCCGGTTGTTCTCCACTTCGTAGGACAGCGACAGGTTGAGCCACGTCGCCGCCGCCCAGTCCATGGCGGCCGCCGCCGCGAACCGCGAGGACACGTAGGAAGGCCGGTGGATGCGCTCGCCAATGAGGTCCAGGCGGGCGCCGACCTGCAGCGGCAGCAGGAAGAACAGTCGCGGCTGCGCCAGCGCGAGGTTGCCCCGGCCTCCCAGGCCATTGAGCCCCTGGAGCTCCACATCACAGCCCGGAGCGGGACCGCCACCGGGCACCGTCTGCTGGCAGGCGATGCGCCGGTCCCGAGACAGCGCCTCCGCGCTCCAGCCCGCGTAGTTGATCTTCCCGCGCGCCAGCAGGCTGAGCCCCAGCCCGTCCAGGTTGCGGTAGGCCGTGTCGAGCGTGATGCGGGGACCGTCCACCAGGAAGTAGCCACCGGACACCTGGCCATCCAACCGGGGCCGCTCCTGGACCGTCACCAGCACGTCCTTGGTGTCCTCGCGCCGGGTGGGGTCCGCCAGCGCGATGTCCACCTGACGGAACACGCCCAGGCGCGCCAGGCGGCGCTGGCCCTCTGTCAGCTCATCCAGCGCGATGGGCTTGCCCTCCTCCACCGCGAGGTTGGCCAGCACCAGGTCCGGGTCCGTGCGCGTCAGGCCCTGCACCAGAATCTTCCCGACCTTCACCTGCGGGCCCGCGTCCGCGCGGAAGATGACGGTCGCCTGCGTCCCGTCCTCGCCCACGCCCGTCTCCGTGGTGACGCGCGCGAAGAGGTAGCCCTGCCGCCCCAGCTCCTGCTCCAGCGCCTGACGCGAGGACTCCACCGTGTCGAAGCTCAGCGGCGCGCCCTCGCGCATGCGCCGGCCCATGACCCAGGCCGTCAGGCCCGGAGGCACGCCCTCGAAGTCCACCTTCACCAGGCGCGCCTGAGGCCCCTCCTCCACGTCGAAGTCCGCGACCGCCGTGCGCCCCGCGACATCCACCGTCAGGCCCCGGAACGCCACCACCGCGGAGAGGAAGCCCTGCTCGCGGTAGGCCTCGTTCATGGCCTCCACGGCCTCCAGCCACGCGTCCTCCACGTACACGGTGGACGCTGGCGGCGGCGGCGCCACGCCCGGGAGGTCCAGGCCGTGACGTCCCTCGGTGTTCAGCGGGTCGTCGAGCATCCGCAGGTCCAGCTCCGGCCGTGTCATGCCCGCCAGCACCTGCTCCGCGAGCAGCGCGCGCAGCGTCTCCACCGGCAGCCCGCGGTTGCCGTGGAAGCGCACGTCGGCCACGCGCAGCGGGTGCCCCTCCTCCACGTCGAACACCAGCGCCGCCACCTCGCCATCCGGTCGCAGCACCTCGCGCGGCCGCACGCGCACGTCGTGGAAGCCGCGGTAGCGGTAGAAGACCTCCATGCGTCGCGCGAGCCGGCCAGCGACGACCTCGTCCATGGGCTCCGAGACGTCGTGCGCCAGCACGCGCTCCAGCACGCCGTGCGGGAAGTGGCGGTTGCCGTGGAAACGCACCACGTAGCGAGGCCCCGCCATCAGGGGCACCGCCACCGACGCGAAGCTGCCCTCCACCAGCACCGCTGGCGCTCCCACCTGCGCGCGCCAGTAGCCCTCGCCGCGCAGCAAGGTGCGCAGCTCCTCCAGCGAGCTGGACAGGCGCGCCCGGTCGAACACCTGCCCCGGATGCAGCGCCAGCACCTCCAGCAACCGGGACAGCGGCAAGCCAGGGCTGCCGGAGAAGGTCACCTGCCGCACCCGCGTGGGCAGGCCCTCATCCACGGTGAGCACCACCGCGATGCCATCCGTCACCGGCTCCTGCGTCACGGAGACTCTCGTCGAGTCGTACCCCTTGCGCTGATACGCCTGGAGCACGGACGACACCGCGCCCTGCAGCTCCTCGGCGTCCAGCGGCCCGCCCTCCAGCAAGCTGCTGGCCTCCAGCAGCTCTCCATCCGACAGCACGGAGTTGCCTTCGAAGCGCAGCCGCGCCAACCGCGACACGGGCGTGAGCTGGAACATCAGCCGCACCCCGCCTCGCACCGGCTCCGTGCGCGCCACCACGTCCGTGAAGCGGCCCGTGGCCCACAGCCGCTCCACCGAGCGCCGCACCGCGCCCGGAGTCAGCGTCTGCCCCTTGCGCACCGCCACCAGGTCGCTCAAGCCCTGCGCGTCCGCGCCTCCGGACAGGTGCAGCTCCACGGCGATGACCTCGGCGCCGAAGCCACCGCTGTCGTCCGCCTGCGCGCGCGCCGCGCCCGGCACGAGGACGCAGAGCACCAGCGCCAGCACCGCGAGGGCCCGGACTACTCGACCTCCCAGCTCAGCTTCAGCTCGAGCCCGAGGTTTCCAAACGAGGCTTCGTTGTTCTCGTTGTCCCACTGGGCCTGCGCGGAGAGTCGGTCATCGAAACGGTACTCGGCCCGCGCCCGCGTGCCGCGCCCGCTCACGGGTTGCGTCATACCGATTTTAAGCTGCTCGCTCAGGAACTTCGACTCCAGTTGCGCGGTGGGCTCCGCTTGCCGGGTGGCGTCGTTGTAGGTGGTCGAAATCTGCAGGGACAAATCCCTCAACACCGGATTGCTGGGCAGGAAGCGCTGGAGCTGCCGGTCCAGGCCCGACACGTTGAAGAGGGCCTCGGCCGCCAGGCCGGCGCTCGCCGAGGCCGCGGTATCCTGGTCTGACGAGGTGAAACCCAGAGTGAGGAGCGAGACGATGTCGCCCTCCACCAGCGCCGGCTCCGAGGAGAGGAGAATCTGCGGGTCCGACGGCTTGCCGAAGGCGTGCAGCTTCACCACGTACTCGCGCACCTGCGTCTGGGCCTGGACCTCGAAGACCGGGTCGATTTGCGTGGGGTCCTGGAACTCGAGCTGCCCCTGGCTGATGGTGAAGGGGTTGTTCCGGAAGAACGCCTGGCTGCCCTCGGCCAGCTCCACCCGGCCCAGCAGCCCCGGCCGCAGGTCCGTCCCCGTCAACCGCACGTCCCCCAGCAGGCGGGCCTTCGCCAGGTTGTTGTCCACGCGGACGTCGCCGAAGTGGACGTTCACATCCCAGATGACCCAGGGCTTCGGAGGCTCACCGGACAACGAGGACGAGCCCGCCGCCAGGTGGGTGGTGCGCTTCTGCATCGTCTTCAGCAGCGCATCCACGTCCAGCGCCTTCTGGTAGCGCATCTTCACGATGTCCATGCCACCGGTGACGGTGAAGCCCTTGGGCGGACCAATCACCTGGAGCAGGCCGGAGAAGGTCGCGGGCAGGTCCTCCGTGAGCCGGTAGGGCACCTCGTCCAGCTGGATGGTGAGGCCCAGCCGCTGCGGCAGGAAGCGCTCCAGCCGCACGTCGCCGCGCGCGGACACGCGGCCTTCGTTGAGCTGGCCCTGCAGGTGCTCCACCAGCACGCGCTGGCCCGTCATCTCCACGCGCCCGGCCATGTTGCGCACCTGGACCGGCCAGTCCCGCAGCGCCAGCCGCATGTCGAACAGCTCCGCGGAGCCCACCACGGAGGGCTTCTCCAGCGTCCCGGAGGCCTCCGCGTCCACGGTGACGCGCCCGGAGGAGCGCTCCACCATGGCGGGCATCAACGACTCCAGCAGGCGCAAATCCAACCCGCCCCGCAGCGTCACGTTCAGGCCGCGCGGGCTCATCCACCCGCCCAGCGACAGGTCCACGTGCTGCCCCGTGAAACGGAAGGGCTGCACATCCGTCCGCCCGGCCGCGTACGCCAGCACGATGGGGCCCGCGTTCTCCCCGCGCAGGTCGTCGCGGGAGAGGACCAGCCGCTCCACGGTGGCGTTCACCTGCGAGCCCGCGGGCTCCAGGAGCAGGCCCTTGGCGCTCACCGTGCCCGACAGGGCCCCGCTGACGCCCGCCCACAGCGGCGCGTCTGGAAGCAGCGGGCGAATCTCCGGCAACGAGAACGAGCCCTGGGCTTCATAGGGCCAGTTCTCCTGCACCTTCATGCGGATGCGGCCGGTGGCGTCCCGGAAGGGGTGGCCCCACACCTCGAAGTTCTTCCCCACCATGCGCCCGGTGAGGTCCATGGCGCCCAGGTTCCGCTCGGCGAAGGTGACGCGCGGCGCGCGCAGCGTGACGTCCACCACCGGCACGTCGGCGGAGCCCGACACGACGCCGTCCATCACCATGGTGCCCTGGATGCCCATGCGCTCGGCGAGATCCGGGTCCACCGCCTCGGCCAGCGACAGGCCGTCTCCGCCGAAGCGGTAGTCCAGCCCGCCCTCGAACGTGAAGGTGCCCTCCGCCCAGGTGCGGCCCAGCGGCCCCGTGAGGGTGGTGCGCTCCAGCACCATCGCCTTGCCATCCACGAAGCGCAGCCGCGCCGCGCCGTCGCCCATGCGCCGGCCCAGGTAGGTGGTGTCCTTGACGTCGAACGCCACCAGCCCCTCCAGCTTCTCCACGGGGCTGTCCACCTCCACGCGGCCGGTGGCCGTTCCACCCAGCGTGCCCTGCATCACCGCGAGCGACGGACTCAGGCCCGCCACCACGTCCACCAGGTCCTCGTTGCGCCCCTGCGGGACATTCACTTCCAGGCGCAGGTTGAGCAGCCGCCCGAAGGACACGCCCGCCTTGCCGTAGTACTGCGTGCGCCCCTTCTGGCCGGAGAAGGCGGGGAACGTGAGCAGGCTGTCCTTGTAGGCCAGCTTCCCCTGCATCACCCCCAGCGACAGGTTCCAGAACTCGAAGTCGCGGAAGGACAGCCCCGCCTCCACCTTCACGTCCGACGCGGGTCCGCTAATCGCGTAGGTGGCGTGGCCCCGTCCGGCCCAGGGCAGGCCCGCGATGTGGCCAAAGTCCGCCAGGTCCACGTCGCCCTGGCCGTGGATGTCCAGGCCCAGCCCGCCCGCGAGCAGGAGCACGACGTCGCCCGTCACGCGTGAGTGGCCCACCTCCGCGTTGACGTGGCTGAAGGCCACGCGGTCCGCCTGGAGCTTCACCTGCGCCTGCGCACGGGCCTTGTCGAACTCCAGAATCGTAAGGCCGTCCTTCGGCTGCGTGTCGAATGCATGCGTGGCCAGCACGAACTTCCCGGTCCGCAGGTCCAACGGCCCCGACAGGGAGAAGCGCGGCAGCAGGTTGCCGGACAGCCGCGCGTCCAGCGTGGCCGGGAAGTCCACCCAGGAGCCCTTCACCCCCGCCCGGTCCAGGATGCGGCCCAACGACGCGTCCTCCGTCGTCAACGACACCTCCAGCGGGAAGTTCGGCGTGAGCCCCAGCCGCCCTGTCGCGCGCACCTTGCCCGCGCCCACGGGCAGGGTGAGCTCCTCCAGGCGGACGTCTTCACCCGAGTACGACAGGCGCGCGTGCAGGTTCGTCGGGCCGAAGTCCCCGTAGCCCAGGCTGTTGCCCGACAGCTCCAGCGACACCGCGGGAGACGCCACCTTCCCCGCGATGGACACACGCGACCAGAGGTGCCCCGTCGCGGGGCTGGGAATCAGCCGCGCCTGGTAGAGCGCTCGCAGCGGGAGGAACACCTGCGCGTCCAGGGCCAGCCGCGGCGCGCACAGCGAATCCACGCGGCCGGACACCGTAGTGGTGATGTCGTCCAGCGACACCTCGGCGCGCTCCAGCTCCAGCAGGGCCTCGTCCGGGTCCAACGCGCCCGCGACCACCAACTGCCCCAGCGCCAGCTCGCGTCCGTCGGGCCCCAGACGCACCCGGCCCCGCCGGGCCTCCACGTCCAGCTCGATGACGCCCCACTGCTCGTCCCAGCGAACGTCCAGTTCGTCCACCTCCACGCGCCGGCCCTCAGGCAGCGCCAGGCGCAGCTCCGCGCCGGAGATGTCGAGCTTCGCCACGCGCAGGTGCTCGAGCGGCTCCAGGAAGCAGAAGTTGGACTTGGGCTCCGACGGCGACGAGGGCTGCGACAAATCCAGCGCCACGCGCGGCCGGGATGCCTTCACCTGGGCCAGCGTCAGCCGCCCCCGAAGCGGCTGGAAGAAGCCGAGCTGCACCTCCGCCCTGTCCACGGCCACCAGCGGCGAGTCCGTGCCGGGGAGGAACAACGAGAAGCCGTGCACCACTACGCGGGAGCCCAGCGGGTCCAACTCGCAGCGGCCGAGCCCCACGTCCAGGCCCAGCACGTCTGGCAGGTGCCGGCGGCCCAGCGTGCACGCCACCTCCCAGGTCTCCGGCATGCGCAACAGGAGCACGCTCCCCGACAAGACGAGGAGCACCAACAGCAGCGCCCTGCGCGCACCGTGGCGGCCCTGAGAGGACAAAGCCGCTACAGCTTACCCAGCCCTTCGAGGTAGCGGTCGATCTCCGCGAGGTCCACCTTGCTGCTCGTCGTCCTGGGGAGCGTCGACGACGCAGCGCTCGGCCGCTCGGCCGCTTGCCCGGCGGGCGTGTTCACGCCGAGCAGGCCCAGGTTCTTCCCGATGCGATGCACCAGCTCCGCGGACACCGTCTGCTCGCGCGCGAGGAAGGCCTCGAAGAGCGCGTTGTCGCACAGCGTGTTGATGACACGGGGCGAGCCGGACGAGTGCTGGTGTACGGCCAGCAGCGCCTCCGGGCTGAAGGGCATGCGCGGGCAGCCCGCGAGCCGGAGGCGGTGCTTGACGTAGGCCTCGGTCGACTCGGCGGTGAAGGGCTCCAGCCGGTAGCGCATGGCCACGCGCTGCGCGAGCGGCGGGTCCAGCTTCAGGTTCTTTTCGATTTCCGGCAGGCCGAAGAAGACAAAGGAGATGAGCTTGCGCTCCGGCACTTCCAGGTTGAGCAGTCCCCGGAACTCCTCCATCAGCTCGCGCGTCTCCAGCATCTGCGCCTCGTCGATGAGGACGACGGCCTTCTTGCCGGACTCGTAGATTTGGAGCAGCCGCTGGTACAGCTGCGACAGCAGCGCCAGCTTCTCCTGCGCCGGATTCTCCACGCCCAACTGCAGCGCGATGCGGCGCAGCAGCCAGTTGGCGGTGATGCCGGAGTGGATGATGACGAGCAGCGCGGCCTCGTACTCGGACTCCGGAAGCGAGTCGAGCATGCGGCGGGCCAGCGTCGTCTTCCCCGCGCCGATGTCACCGACGAGGATGGACAGGCCCTTCATGTAGCTCACGGCGTGCATCAGCCGGGTGAGCGCCTGCGAGTGCTGCGCCGAGTTGTAATAGAAGCGACTGACGGGAGCGTTGGAGAAGGGCTCCTGGGTCAGCTCGAAGAAGTCCAGGTACGTAGTCATGGGCTCGCCGGACCTCGCGGGGTGCAACTACAGGTAGCCGACCTTGCGCGCCTTGGACGCGCCAGCCGCTGGTATCGGAGTGGTGGGCGCCGCGGCCCCCGCGGGTGCGGGCGGACTGCTGGTGGCCTGGGCCCCATTGCCAGAAGGCGTCGGAAGCGGATCCTCCACCGGCGCCACGGAAGCCGCAAGCCGGGACACGTGCCCGGCGACATCGCGGTACTTCCCGTCCATCGCGGCCACGCGCTGGTAGTGGAAGAGCGCCTTGCCCGCATCCCCCTGGGCCTCGTAGGCCGCCGCCAGCTCGAAGCCGAGCGCCTTGGCCGCCTCGCCCGTGGCGTGGGGGTTGCCCAGACCCTCGCGGAAGGCCTCCACGGCCGCGGAGGCATCGCCGCGCAGCAGTTGGAGCATGCCCATCATGGTGATGCAGTCCAGCTCGCGCTTGCCGCCCGCGCTGCCCTGGCGGGCCACGTCGAACTCGTGGAGCGCGTCGTCGAGCAGGCCCATTTCCTTGTACGCGATGCCCAGGTCGTAGTGCGTGTCCACGTCCTCGGGCTTCACCACCTTGGCCAGGCTCTTCTTGAACTCGGAGAAGACCTCCTCCACCGAGTACTGGAAGTCCTCTTCCGCCGGCAGCGCCGAGGCCCCGGCGTCATCGCCGAAGTTGTCAATCTCCCCGGCCAGCTCCGCCGCGAGGTCGAACGCGTCGCGCTCGCCCGTGGTCTCCTCGGCGTCCTCGTAGCCGTCCGTGACGGGCTGCACGCTCGGAATCTGCGCCGGCTCCGCGGCCGCATCCTCCTGCTCCGCGCCGCCTCCCGCCTCCGCCGCTTCCAGCCGCTCCATCAGCTCGGCTGCGCGCGCGTGGCCCGGGAAGGCAATCATCACCGTCTCGAGAATCTCGCGCGCCTCTTCCAGCAGCCCCTGGTCGAGGAAGAACGACGCCTCGTCGCACTCCTCCGCCGCGGGCTCCTCTTCATCGGCGGCGGCCTCGACTTCCGGCTCGGCCTCGACTTCCGGCTCGGGCTCGGGTTCCGGCTCGGGCTCGGGTTCCGGTTCGGGCTCGACCGCGGGCTCCTCGTAGGCGATGGGCTCGGACAGCTCGTCCGCGGACAGCTCCGGCGCATCCTCCACGAAGGACTCGTCGTCCACCGCCACGATGGCGTGCGAGGCCGTGGGCTCCTCGAACTCCATCGGGTCGCCCAGCGAGGGGGCCCCGAACGGGTCCTCGTCCAGGTCGGCGGCCGTCAACGGCGCGGCGCCCACGCGCGTGGGCACATTCTCCAAGTCCAGCGGTGGAGGCGCCTCGTCGTCCAGCGTAGGCACGTCCAGCGAGTCCAGCGTGGGAACCTGGAGCGTGTCCGGCGAGGCCTCTTCGAGCAGCGCCTGCGTGGGCGCATGCATCTGCGTGGGCTGCGGCTCGTCGTCGTCCCCGAGCGACAGCGCCTCCATGGACGTGGCAACGCCGTCGTCCACCAGCGACTCGTCGTCGAGCGAGTACGCCGCCGCGGCAGCCAGGTCATCATCGCTGGAGGCGACGAGCGGCTCGTCATCGGTGACGCTGAGGCCCGGCTCGTCGGACAGCACCAACGGGTCGTCGTCCGTCACCAGCGTCTCGTCCACCGACGCCGCCGCCAGGTCCTCCGGATCGGGCGTGCCGTACACCTCGAACTCACCCGAAGTGATGGCCTCGCCCACCAGCGCCTCTTCGCTGATGACGGCGGAGTCGCTGTCCTCCTCGATGACCTCGTCCGAATCGCTCGAGGGCAGCGTGGTCAGCGCCAGCTCGTCACCGGGCGGGTGCAGGAGCGCGTCTTCCGGCGGCGGCGCGACGAGAATCTCGTCGTCGCTGGAGTCCACCAGGATGGCGTCCTCGCCCACCGACTCCACCACGGACACCGTCGGCGCGGCGACCACGGGCCCCGTCGTGCGCAGCACGGACAGGAACGCGGGCACCTCGGGATGGGCGGGATTCTCCTGGAGGATGGTGGCCAGGTACGGCTGCGCGCGCTGCACGTCGGCCGTGCGCGTACACAGGCGGAGCACGTTCAGCAGCTGCTCCGACGCCTGGGCCATGTTCCCGGACGCGACGTAGATTTGATACGCCTTCTCGTGGGCGTCGAGGTTCTCCGGCTCGACGGAGAAGACCTTGCGCAGGTGCTCCAGCGCTTTGTCGTGGAGCCCGTACTTGACGTAGACGTCCGTCTCCGTGAGCAGCTTGGAGAGCTGCTCGCGCCCCATCCCCGCCGGAGCGGGAGGTGCCACGGGCGCCGGCGCTGCGGTCGCGGGCTGGGGTGC